>CAUQIP010000034.1:0-19363 GCA_963518235.1 uncultured Streptococcus sp.
CATTAATTTTAAAAAGTTGCGCCTCTTTTTAATATATTATATCATATATCTAACTCAATGCAATATATAAATGTCATTTTGTAAAATTTTATTAACAAAAAAACTCTCTACCATAAAATAATAGAGAGTTTTCTGCTTATTCAATTTTTTTCAAAATATCTACAGCATCGTAGGATTTCACATCTAATGTCTCAGCTGCGATTGTATTGTCCTCCATATCGTCTAGAAAGACTCAATTTCTAGGTTATAACTGGTATTTATCGAAAAACTCCTTAAACGTTACCCATAGCCACCATCATACCTCCATACTTATATAAAGCCCCTCTTTGCTTTATTCTCCTTACAAATCCTTTTGGTAATAAAATCTTTTCCCTGTGTAAGGATAGTCTTGCAAGGTAAAGACTTCCTTGTAGCCATGCCTTTTATAAAAATCTGGAGCTTGAAACTGGTAAGTATTGACAAAAGCAAAACGACAGTTTCGATTCTTAGCTTCAGTTTCTGCTTGCTGCAATAGTTTTGAACCGATTCCTTGCCCTCGCAGTTCCTCTTTTACAAACAAATACTCAATTTCCAACCAATTTCCAAAAGTCTCTGCTATCAAACCTGCCAGGAGATTGCCCTTTTCATCTTCGACATAAAGATTAAGTGGCTCACTTTCAGCCTCTTCTCTTTTTGAACGGTTATAAACACGAATCAAATTCCCTATTTCTTGTGATTTATGGGATTCCTTATTTTCCAATCTAAAGTACATCTAAACCTCCTCGAAAACTGATACAGCTTGATTATAGTCCTATTTCCAAAGACTGTCAAACTAGAAAAACCCATCAACCTGAGTTGATGAGTCTTTAATCTATTTTCTAAATTTCCACTGACTGTAAATCCCAAAACCGATAATCCAGATAGCTGATCCAATTGCTCCTACAAATGTAGACTCTTGTAGAAAGAGAGTTACAAAAACAAAGGCAAAGAAGAGCATGGTTAAAGGATTTAGGAAACGATAATGGGGCATGAGATAACCATCTGCCATAAAGTCTGGTGACTTGCGGTATTTAAGGTGAGCCACCATAATCAAGATATAAATGGCGATATAGACACCTGATGATGATGCTGTAATCAAGGCAAAGGCATCGGAAACACCTGGCAAGATATTAATGAAGGCTGCTAGGGCTATCAAAACCGCTGAAGCAATGATAGCGTTTTGTGGCACGTTGTGGCGAGAAAGGGTATCTGCCTTGATAGCCTTTAAGAATGGATTTGGCGAATCATGGGCAATCTGGTACAAATGACGCCCTGTTGAATAAAGGGTTGAGTTAAGAGCAGATGCTGCTGACGTCAAAACGACAAAGTTAATCAAGGCTGCCGCCCACTTGATACCTGCCAATTCAAATACTGTAACAAAAGGAGAATCAGCCGATGCAAGTTCACGCCATGGAATGATAGCCATGATGGCTAAGAGGGCACCACCATAGAAAAAGGCGATACGCAAAGGAATTTCCTTAACAGCTTTTGGCAAGACCTGACGTGGATTTTTTGTTTCTGAAGTCGTTACCCCGATAAACTCAATCATGAGGTAGGCAAAGAAGACCATCTGGAAAGCCATGACAAAGTTCACTCCACCATTTGGGAAGAGGGAGAAATTGTCAGCAATATTAGCCAAACTTGCTGCTCCATGAGGTGTCTTAAAGCCTGTCAAGACCATAAAGACTCCTGTAGCAATCATGGCTAAAATAGCCACAATCTTGACCATAGCAAACCAAAACTCAACTTCCCCAAAGAGCTTCACCGCAATCAGATTGACCAAGGCTAGAATGGTCAAAAATCCAATCTCAATCATCCAACTTGGCCAGCTAGGAAACCAAAACTGAACATAGTGAGAGATGGCTGTGATTTCCGCCATACCGATAAAGACAACGGATAGCCAGTAGGACCAAACCGAGAAATAACCCCAGCCCTTACCCAAATGGCGCGTGATAAAGTTGATAAAGGTATGTTGCTCAGGATCTTGATAGAGCATTTCCCCAACCGCTCTCATCATGAGGAACATGAAAGCTCCAGTAATCATATAAATCAATACAATGGAAGGACCTGTTAGGCTGATAGAGCGACCTGCCCCCAAAAAGAGTCCTGTTCCGATTGTTCCAGCAATGGCCATAACCTGCACGTGACGATTAGTCAGACCACGCTCCATCTTATTTTTTTTCTTCTTTGAACTCATATCGTCTCCAATTCTTTTTAAACCTAAAAGGGAGCAAGTAGGGTGTTTCCCTCCTTCTACTCCCTTTAATCATTAGGCTGTTTTTTCAACCTTTAAGATTTTTACATCATAGCTACCCACAGGTGTTTCAACAGTTGCTGTATCACCTGTTTTCTTACCAATCAAGGCTTGTCCAATCGGACTTTCATTTGAAACTTTACCTGCAAAGGCGTCCGCACCAGCTGAACCCACGATGATATAAACTTCTTCTTCGTCCTCACCAATTTCTTGGATAGTAACTGTTTTACCAATCGCTACTTCGTCTTGGGCAACTGAGTCACTATTGACGATTTCAGCATAACGAATTTTTGTTTCCAAGCTAGAGATTTGTCCTTCGACAAAGGCTTGTTCATCCTTAGCTGCTTCGTATTCACTATTTTCAGAAAGGTCACCATATGAACGAGCAATCTTAATACGTTCTACCACTTCTGGGCGACGGACCAATTTCAATTCTTCTAATTCTTTTTCAAGTTTTTCCTTTTCCTCAAGGGTCATAGGATATGTTTTTTCTGCCATTTTTCTCAACTTTCTTTCGATAGTATTGAATCTCTATCTGAGATTCTCATGTTTGTTGTCTTAGTTTGAACTACTATTTTGAGTAAGCTTGCTATTGACGTGTTCAGCTACATTGCGATCATGTTCTTCCTGATTAGCTGCGTAATAGACTTTTCCATCTGTAACATTGGCTACAAAGTAGAGGTTCTCACTCTTGGTTTGGTTGATACTTGCTTCAATCGCGTCCTGACTTGGACTATCCACTGGACCAGGCATCAAACCAGATTTTGTATAAACATTGTATGGTGAATTAATTGATGTATCAATTCCAGCATCGTCTGCTAGGCTAATATTTTGACCAAGTTTGCCTTGGGCATACAAGATTGCAATATTACTTTGAAGGGGCATACCAAGGTTCAAGCGATTGTAGAAAACACCTGCAATCAATTTACGGTCTTCAGTCTTAGCACCTTCTTTTTCAACAAGAGAAGCAATGGTCAACAATTCATTGACAGTCAAATTCTTAGACTTAATAGTGCTGTAATGAGGTGCCAAAGTCTTGTCCATGGCTGCCAACATCTCATCAATCAAGCTTTCAATAGTTGTGCTTTCCTTGATAGAGTAAGTAGCTGGGAAGAGGAAACCTTCTAAACGATAACGAACGCCACTTTCCTTTGTAGGTAAGCTTTCAAGTAGACTAGGATATTTAGCAACTTCTTGACTAATAAAGTTCTCATCTTGAACTTTTGCCAGAAAGGCATCAGCTGTCAAAGGCTCTTTGAAGTCACCTTGCAATTGACCTACCGCTTGTGCCATTTGATCAATCGTATAACCTTCTGGAATTGTTAAATTCGCAAGCGCAGGTTCTTGAGCTTCAGCTGTTCCACCTTTTTGCAATTCATGGATGATATCTTCTGTACTCATACTCTTTTGCAAATTGTAATAGCCAGACTTCAAATCTGAATAATTTTTATATTTCGCATAAAAAGCAAAAATCACTCCGTGTTTAATCAAACCAGACTTTTCAAGAGTTGAACCAATCTCTTGGACATTGGCTCCTTCTGGGATTTGAACCGTTACATATTCCTTAGAATTCACGTCCACAGGTAATAAAGATGATTGAACATACTGGTAACCGAAGTAACCACCTGCCGAAATCAAGGCAAGGAAAATCAATAGAGAAATGAAGAAGGCCTTCAAATGTGATTTTTTCTTCTTAACAGGTTTAACTGTCTCACGACGACTACGACGTGGAGTTTCAGATATCCCTTCTACAACTTTCTTTTCCACTACTGGTTTTGAAGCAGGAACTTCTCTTTTTATCTCTCTCTGACCTTCTGTCTTATAAGAAACAGCTACCCTCGTTGGGATTTCATTAAATTCCTTTTCTACTTTTCTAGGAATAAGAGGCTCTGGTCTTGGTATACTCTCATCTACTGGTGAAGCAGGAACTTCTTGACTTGGATGACTAGGAACTGCTGGAGCATCTTGACTTGGGTGGGTAGGCACGGTAGGAGCTTTTCTCATAATCTCCTCTACAGCTGATAGAGAATCTTCCATTAGCTCTTCTATTGACTGGTCATTTTTAGAAGAAAATTGGGGTTTTATTGAAGCTAAATTAACTTCCTCCTGATCTTCTTCAGATTTTTTGACACGTTCTAAATCACGTAAAATCTGCTCTTTAAAGCTTAATTTTTCGTCTTCTCTTGGCTTTTCACTCAAAAGTTTATCCTCCTCGTTGACAATCCATAATATTATATCTTAAAAACGAAAGAAAAGCAACCTAGCATGCTTTTCTAGCTTATTTTTTAGCTTCCCAGACAATATCATACCATGTTTCCCCTGCAAAGGTTGACTGGGACAGACCTTCATTGACAAATCCATGCTTTTCATAGTAGGCAATAAGATAGTCATGACAGGTTAGGTTAATACCTTCTCTTTCGTGTTCAAGAGCCAGTCCTTTCAAGGCTGTTAGTAATTTCTGACCCAGTCCTATGCCCTGTGCCTCCTTGGCAATGGAAAGACAGGTCACAGAGATATAACCACCAGGCTCATGACTATGGTCTTCTATCTCTTCTGTAAAAGACTGGTCTTGCAGATGGCGGTGTGGTCCAACTGGTCCCTCTATATAACCAATAATCTTACCCTCTTTTTCTGCAACCAGAAAAGAGGTCTGAATTTCTCGCAAATGCGCTTCAAACACTGAGCGAGGAATGGCTTCTTCAACCGAGAAATTTTCTAGTTCAATCGCAACGATACGATCCAAATCTTCTAATCTTGCTTTCCTAATTTTCATTGCGCCTCCAGATAAAAGGGATTAAACCAAATCATACTAAAACCTTGACTAGCTTCATATAGCGAATCTGTCTCTTCTTCATCAATAAAACCGTTCATTTCAAAATAGGAAAGCAACTCATCAGGACTCTTCAAACGAATAGCTTTGTAATCCTGCTCAACCGCCACCTCTTTCAAAGCCGCAAGAAGAAGCGTTCCCAAGCCCTGTCTCTGATGGTCAGCCTCGATGACTAAAGAATGTACTTCTAGACACTGCGGATTGTGGGGCTGAGGGTCGCCTAGAACATAGCCCAGAAGCTGATTTTCATCCCTAGCTAGAAGAAAGGTATCCGCAGACTTACGGATACTTTCTTCTAAAATATGGGAAGTTAGCTGCTTGTCAGCTGAAAAAGATGAGGCCTGAAGTGCCTCTATCTCAACTAAATCCGACTTACTTGCCTGAATAATTTTAATTGGAATTTCCATGAGAACTTCCTATTGAACATTACTTGTCAGGTTAGACAAGAGACGCTCAAATGAGTATTCGTAGGTTTGGATGTCTCCTGCACCCATAAAGACATAAACAGCATTATCATGGTCTAGGAGTGGCGAAACATTTTCAACAGTGATAACTTGGTGTTTTTTGTTGATTTTATTAGCTAGGTCTTCTACCTTAACATCACCATGGTCTACTTCACGAGCAGATCCATAAATTTGTGCTAGATAAACAGCATCCGCTTGGTTCAAAGCGTGGGCAAATTCGTCCAACAAGGCAATGGTTCTTGTAAAAGTATGGGGTTGGAAGACCGCTACAATTTCCTTGCTTGGGTATTTCTGACGAGCCGCATCCAAGGTCGCAATGATTTCTGTTGGATGGTGGGCAAAGTCATCGATAATCACTGTGTCATTGACAATTTTCTCAGTGAAACGACGCTTAACACCTGCAAATGTTTTCAAGTGTTCACGCACCAAGTTCAAATCAAATCCTGCTGTGTAAAGAAGACCAATAACGGCTGTCGCATTCATGATATTGTGACGACCAAAGGTTGGAATATGGAATTGACCCAGCTCTTGTCCACGGAAATGAACTGTGAAGGTTGAACCAGTTGTTGAACGAAGAAGCTTGCTAGCTACAAAGTCATTACCTTCTGCTTCAAAACCATAATAATAAATCGGAGCATTGGCTGTAATTTTACGCAATTCTGCATCTTCACCATAGACAAAAAGACCCTTAGTAATTTGTTTAGCATAGTCGTTAAAAGCATTGAAAACATCCTCTAGACTTGTGAAATAGTCTGGATGGTCAAAGTCAATGTTGGTGATAATAGAGTATTCTGGGTGGTAAGGCATAAAGTGGCGTTCATATTCGTCAGATTCAAAGACAAAATATTTGGCATTGGCCGAACCACGACCTGTCCCGTCGCCAATCAAGAAGCTAGTATCCGTGATATGAGACAAGACATGAGACAACATACCTGTAGTTGAAGTTTTTCCGTGCGCTCCAGCAACTCCCATGCTGACAAAGTCACGCATAAAGCTACCTAGAAACTCATGGTAACGTTTGTAGCTGATGCCATTTTGGTCCGCATAGGCAATTTCAACGTTGTTATCTGGACGAAAGGCATTTCCAGCGATAATTTCCATATCACCGTCTAGATTCTTTTCATCAAAAGGAAGAATAGTAATCCCTGCCTGCTCAAGACCACGTTGAGTAAAGTAGTACTTTTCAACATCTGATCCCTGTACCTTATGTCCCATTTGGTGCAACATCAAGGCCAAGGCACTCATCCCTGATCCCTTAATTCCGATAAAATGATATGTCTTTGACATGTTTCCTCCCCTATTCTGTAATTCTGGTCAGATTCAACTCTTGGGCAACCCGACGTTCTTGTTCTGTTTGTTTACTTTTTTTATTATAAATTTGGCTCTTTTTCAGAAAATCATAGTTGTTTTTCTTTGGAGCAGGTGCTGACACTTCTTCACTCTTGGTAGGGATAGAATGAACTTCTTCCGCCAAGATATAATGAGACTGGGTCAATTTTTGGCTATATTTGACAAATTCACCAGGATTTTCCTTTTGGAAAGGAGCGGTAGGTTGATTACCCTGTCTAACTAGACTTGGCTGAGAATGGCGTCTTGTAGGAGTGATGTCCTTAGTAAGATAGCTTGCCGAGCGTTTCTTTTTCAAATCCGCACGCGCTTCTTCACGCGCCACCTCCGCATAGCTCTTTCCTTCTTTTTTAACCCCTAACCCAGCCTTCTTAGGTTTCTCTACTTGCTTTTCAATCGGTTTGACTGGTGTTTCTTCAGCAATAGGAGCCCATTCTAAATAATTTTTATCTCGATACTCACCCTTGATATTACTGATCAGATCAGACTCATCATAGAGATTCATGACTGGCATTTCAGTCAACATGACCTCGTCATCTGACACCAATGGAAATCGTTCTTGTTTCATTTTCTATTTCCTTTCAACACTTCATTATAGCGTATTGTCTTGATTTTTCAAGTGCTGACTTCAGAAATTCCCAAAATTTCTCTAATTTCTGCTAGGGTCAGACTGCCACGTGACTCTGTTCCGTCCAATACTTGTGACACCAGATGTTTCTTCTGTTCTTGGAGTTCCTGAATTTTTTCTTCAATGGTTCCCTTGGTCACCAAACGATAAACCTCAACCGTTTCTTCCTGCCCCATCCGATGGGCACGGCCAATAGCTTGCGCTTCCACCGCAGGATTCCACCAAAGGTCAACCAAGATAACGGTATCAGCACCTGTCAGGTTCAGACCAACCCCACCAGCCTTGAGGGAAATCAGAAAGGCATCTCTTTCCCCTTGATTAAAGGCCTTGGTCATGTCTTGTCTTTCCTTGGCTGGGGTCGAACCTGTAATTTTAAAGGAAGTCAAGCCCAAGTCTGGCAGTTCTTGTTCAATTTTTTCCAACATTCCCTTGAACTGCGAGAAAATCAAGACTCGGTGTCCACCGTCTGCCACCTGGACCAGCAGGTCTCGAAGACTATCCAGTTTGCCACTGGCTCCCTGATAATCTTCCATAAAGAGGGCAGGGGTGTCACAGATTTGGCGCAAGCGCATCAGACCAGACAAGATTTCCACACGACTTCGTTGGAATTCCTGGTCTGAAACTTGAGCCAGACGGTCCCTCATCTGTTGCAACTGGGCTAAATAGATAGCCTTTTGCTGGTCTTCCAGTTCATTCTTATAAACTACTTCAATCAAATCTGGCAATTCAGTCAGAACTTCTTCTTTCTTACGTCGCATCACGAAAGGCTTGATAAACTGAGCCACTCGCTCTGCTGGCAATTTCATAAATTCTTTCTTGCTTGGCAAAAGTCCTGGCATGACTATATGGAAAATAGACCACAACTCACCCAGATGGTTTTCAATAGGAGTCCCTGATAAGGCAAAAACTGACGGCACCACAAATTGTCTCAAGGTCTGGGCAATCTTAGTCTGGGCATTTTTCATGACCTGAGCCTCATCTAAGAAAAGGAAGTCAAAGGTCATGCCTTGATAAAGATTGCTATCTTGTCTAAAGGTAGCATAGCTCGTCACATAGATTTGATGGCTCTCGGCAAGAATCTCTTCACGACTAGCTTTCAAGCCATGAACAACAGCCACATCCAACTGCGGGGCAAATTTCTGAAACTCATCTGCCCAGTTGTAAATCAAACCTGACGGAGCGAGAATCAAAACCCGACTTTCTTTTGTCACTTGACTAGTTAAAAAAGCAATGGTCTGAAGGGTTTTACCCAATCCCATATCATCAGCTAAAATCCCACCAAAACCATAATGATGGAGCATCTGCAGCCAGCCGATTCCCTTTTCCTGATAATCTCGCAAGTCAGCCTGAACCTGAGTTGCTTGTCTAGGAAAGTCCTCTGGATGCGTCAAATCCTGAGCCAGATTCTGGAATTCCTGTGAAAAAGAAACACGGTCTCGCCCTTCAAAAAGATGAGCTAAACTGTAGGCCAAGGATTTCCGAGCCTGCATGGCCCCATCTTTTAATTCAAACTGCCCCAATTCCTGTAAATTTTGGCGAATTTTCTTGGTTTCTTCATCAAAAAAGTAGACTTGATTGGAGGAATCAATGTAATAATCCTTGTTGGCAACCAAGGCCTGCATGGCTTGCTCAATTTCCTCCTGGGCAATATCTTGAAAATCAAACTGAATTTCCAAGAGACCTCCCTTGGAGGCAATCTGCACTTGAGGGCTTGCTAAACTATAAAGTTCTTCTAGCTTGTCTGATAGGTCAACATTCCCGAGTTTTTCAAAGACTGGAATGATTTCATGGAAGAAATGATAGACAGACTCCGCTTTTAAGGCCTGACGCCAAGATTGAAAATCTGCTTCAAAACCCGCTACCAAACAGGCTTGGAAAATTCTTTCTTCTACGTCAGCATCACTAGAAAATGGTAATTCTTCTAGTTCCTGTTTGCTAGATACCTTCCTGTCTCCATAATCAAACTGAATTTCTAAACGAATCCGATTGTCCTCTTCCCTATCAAAGTAAAAAGAGGACGCAAAGGATTTGATTTGTAGACGTTCTGGAGCTGAAACGGTGCCCATCTGGCTAAAAAGAGTTAAACAAGAAGCTAACTTATCTCGGTCACTGCTATCAAATTGCAGGTATTTCTTTCCATGTTGATCCACAGACAGCGCTTTGATTTCCTTGAGAAGACGCATCTGCTGGTCAGTTAGAAAATAAACCTGTCCTTTATGGAAAAGCACAGCTCCCTGATAAAAGACATTGACCCTAGGGCTCTCACTGATTTCCATTTCAAAATAGTCAGAGTATTCTGTTACTGTAAAGGCAAATAGATTGGCATCCGCATGCAAATCCTGAAAGAGCAGGGTTTGGTAACTATCCACTTGGTGGTCAAATTGAAAATGGGGCAAGGACATCAATAAATTCACACCCTGCTCAAAAAAGGTCAGAGGGAAAAAGAGGTGTCGGCCTTGGTTTTGGAAAAAGAGGTCTGGAGCCAGTCCTTCTTGCGTTAACCCCCGCAAGAAAGTAAGAAGTTCTTGGCTGGCTTCATCAAAGTATTCCCAAGATAAGAACTCCTCATAGGTCTTGCCAATCATATAAGATTTTCTCTGCTCGACAACTTTTAAAAAGAGTGGAATATCCCGAATGACATAGTATTTTTGACTATTAATTTGCCCGATTCTCAGGGTCCACAAGATATGATTGGTTCCTGCTTCCACCTGACCCACAGCCGACAACTCATAGGCTAGGTCTGATTTTTGAGGCATCATTCGTTCCAAAAATTTGCCGCCCAAGGTCACCTTGGTTTCAACGGCCTCTTTTTCTTCATGACCTTCTTCCAGACCCTGCAAGATTTCCTGACCACGCTCATCATTTTTTAGAAAATGCTCTAGCGCTGCCAAATGCACACAGTAGCCCCTCTTTTGGAAAAAATCACAGGCACAAAAAACCAAATCATCCTCTAAACTATAGCGCAGTTCTTCTTCTGCAACACGAGCATAGAGCCGATTGTTCTTTTCCTTGATGATGTCAACCTTACCAGTTTTATAAAGGGCAACGCCTTCGATACGAACTTTCCCCGGAATCAATTTAGCCATATTTCTACCTTTACCTTATCTTCTTATTATACCATATTTTCGCCTATGAAAATAGCTTCCTAGGAAGACTTTTCTCCTAGAAAGCTGTATTTTTAAAGCTCGATTTTTAAAGTTTGGCAAAAGTCGTCACAATCCGCTGACAAACTTCTTGCAACAGAGATTTAGGCATGGCTACATTGAGGCGGGCATGGAGACTTCCTTCCTCTCCATAATCCGAACCAGGGTTGAGGATAACCTTAGCTTCATTTCTCAACAGCTCTTGCAATCTTTCATCAGTCAGGTCATAGGCTGAAAAATCAAGCCAAATCAAGTAGGTTCCTTGCGGTTTCATGACCTTGATTTTAGTCTCTTTACCAAATAAATCCACCACATAATTGATGTGGTCTTCAAAGACTTGCTTGAGTTCCTCTAGCCAATCCTTCCCATATCGATAGGCAGCTTCTGTCGCCAAATAACCCAAGCCTGAAATTTCATGCTGATTATTGGCCAACTGACGTTTCTGGTAAGCCAGTCTCAACTTAGGATTTTCAATAACTGCATAGGAATTTTTTGTCCCCGCAATATTAAAGGTTTTAGTGGCACTGCTCAAGACAATCGCAAAATCTTTAAAGACAGGATTAATGGTATTGAAAGACTGGTGTTTGTGACCAAAGAGGGCCAAATCTTGGTGAATCTCATCCGAAACCAAGAAAACACCGTGTTTCTGGCAGAGTTGGCCAATCTTTTCCAAGACTTCTTTTTCCCACACACGTCCACCAGGATTGTGAGGATTGCATAGGATATAGAGTTTAACATTCTCTTCCACCAAATCCTTTTCAAGTTGATCAAAGTCAATCTCAAACAGACCATCCTTTTCCACCAAAGAATTGGTAATCAATCTACGATTGTTCAACTTGACACTGCGAGCAAAGGGTGGATAGACAGGTGTGTTAATCAGAACCGCTTCGCCTTCTTTTGTAAAGGCTTGAATAGCTGTTGAGATGGCTGGTACCACACCCTCAATAAAGACAAGAGCCTCTTTGTCAAAGTGGTAACCGTGTTGTGTGGCTTCCCACTTTTGAACTTCCTTAATTAAGTCTTCACTGGCATAAGTATAGCCATAAACCAGTTGGTCTGCGTAAGTCTGCACAGCTTGGCGGATTTCAGGCAAGACTACAAAGTCCATATCCGCTATCCAAGCTGGTAGGACTTCACTATCCGTTTCTGCTTCTTTCCATTTATAGGTATGGTGCCCTAAACGATTGGGCAGGCTTGTAAAATCATATTTTCCCATCTTTGTCTTATCCTTCCAAGGCTTGGCGCAAATCTGCAATCAAATCTCTAGCATCCTCAATCCCAATTGACAAGCGCAAGAGGTCATCTGTCAAACCATAAGAATGGCGCACTTCTGCTGGAATATCCGCGTGAGTTTGAGTTGTTGGATAAGTAATAAGACTTTCCACCCCACCTAAACTTTCTGCAAACGAGAAAATCTTGAGACTGTTCAAGATATGCGGAATGCGTGTTTCATCCGCTACCTTAAAGGAAATCATGCCCCCACGACCCGTATAGAGAACTTCCTTAACTGCTGGAGAATCCTTCAAAAAGGCAACCACTTCTTGGGCATTGGCTGTTGAGCGTTCCATACGAAGAGACAAGGTCTTGAGACCACGAATCAATTGATAACTATCAAATGGAGACAAGACTGCCCCTGTCGTATTGAGATTGTAGAAAAGCTTCTCGTATAGTTCTAAACTATTGGTCACAACCACTCCAGCCAAAACATCATTGTGGCCTGCTAGATACTTGGTTGCTGAATGGAGAACGATATCCGCTCCATCTTCAATTGGACGTTGGTAGATAGGGCTGTAGAAGGTATTGTCCACCACCACTTTGGCACCCTTAGCATGGGCCAATTTTGCTAGCTTTTCGATGTCAAATTCCAACATCAAAGGGTTGGTTGGAGTTTCGATATAGAGAACATCCACATCCTTCTCTAACTCGGCAATCAACTCTTCTTCTGTATTGGCATAGGTAAAATGGAAACGACCTTCCTTCTCCACTTGGTTAAACCAGCGGAAAGAACCTCCATAAAGGTCACGCACCGCCAAGACCTTACTTCCTACTGGAAAGACGCTAAAGGCCAGTACAATAGCTGACATCCCTGAGCTAGTCGCTAAGGCATAGTCTGCAGACTCAATAGCCGCCAAGACTTCTTCTGCCTTACTGCGAGTTGGGTTTTTGGTGCGTGTATAGTCAAATCCAGTAGATCGACCAAACTCTGGATGCTGATAGGTCGTTGAAAAATGAAGCGGTGTCACCAAAGCTCCTGTCGCTTCATCTGATTTAATGCCCGACTGGGCCAAAATTGTGTTAATGTGTAATTCCTTGCTCATACAATACCTCCAAATCTATAGTAACTATTGTACCACTTATTTTCATCAACTCATTTTCTTCTTTTCAAGAGCTAGTTATAGTTTCAAACTATAGACTTATCGAGTAAAGCTAAAAAGAATCCAGAAAAGCTTCCAGATTCTTTTGTGACGATGATTGCTAGGGTTTACTTTGACCGAAAGAAATCGTGTTGGGCTAAATAGTCATAATGCTCTTTATTAAATTGATATTGGCCCACATGCTGACCAATCTGACCGACATCCACGGAAAAAATATAGTCTTCATTTTGATAATGCCAATTAAGTCTAACTGTATTCAAGACTGTCTTATAAGTAAAATCTTGAACTTGATTCCAAGGCATCTCTACGACGTGATTAGAACGATTTTCAGTTACATCACTGATGTCCATCAAGTAGATTCCCTTAGGTGTGAATGCCAGAATCTTAGGCTTCACACTCGACTGAACATAGTAGGAACCACCTATAATGAAAAAATCAATAAAGGATTTCAACCATGTCTTTTTCTTGAAAGCCATCAGAAAATTCTTTTGCCCCTCGATATGACAAGTTGAGAGAAATGATGCAATCTGTTTTTCTGTTGCAAACTCCATAATAGCGCCCATGATATTACCTCCATAACTATTAGTAAATAGGCAAATAAGAACTCTTCACACAAAAGAAGAACTTATCAATTATTGCATTTTATCTTACTTTTATAGTAGATGGCATCCCTCCTATAAAATCAATTTAATCTATGTATGCTTCAACTAGCTATGAGAGCCCTTCCAAAATAGCTTCTCACAATTTTTATCATATTTATTATATCATAATTCTAATAAATAATCTAAAAGTGTAAGAACTTTTCTTCCAAATTTGTCGTCATTCTATTAAAAAACGACAGCTTCTTTCGAAACCATCGTTTTTCTTGAAAAATCCTTATTTGACATGTTTTGCCAATTCTTCTTGGGCTTTTTTATTGGATTCTTCTTTTTCCTTTAGCCATTTTTCTTTAGCTTTTTCAAATTCATCTTTTGTGACTGTCTTATCTTGTACTTTGAGGTATTTATAGGATTCGATACCTTTATTACCAGCTAATGAATATGGTTCTGAGAAAGGAACAGTTTTTCTCAATACTGGTGTTCCACCCTTAGAAACATTTGGAATTGCTAAAGCGCTATCTACCAACCAAGCTTGAATCTCAGCATATTTTTCATAGCGTTTTGCAAGATCTTGTTCCTTGTTAGCTTCTTCCAACATTTGAGTGTAGACATCCAGTCCAACAGCCTTGACCTTGTCATTGGCTTGACCTGGCTCTAAACCTAGATTTTGCATCAAACCACCAGAATTAACGTTAAAGACATCAAGGTAGGTTGAAGGATCTTGGTAATCAGGACCCCAACCACCGTTGTAAAGATCATAATCCTTCTGAGCTGCTGTCTGAGCCAAATAGCTTGTATTGTCATAATCTTCAGTAGTGAGTTGTTGAATATCAATTACAACATTTTCTGTACCTAAAGCCGCCTCAATAGATTGCTTCATAGAGTTTGCCTCTTGGACACCCTTTTTAGCAGCTTGGTCAACTGTCATGTCCAAGTGGATAGGGAATTGAACTCCTTTGGCTTGGAGTTCTTTCTTAGCTTCTGCAAATTTAGCCTTAGCTTTTTCAGCATTGTAGTATGGATCTTGGGCATCAGCAAAGTTGATTCCTTGCCATTCTTTACCATAATTCACCATCTTAGAGGCCACTACTTCACCAAAGTCTTTTCCATTGATACTTACGAAGTTTGGAGGAACGACCAGGTTACGCAAAATCTTAGTTGCACCCTCTTCTCCCTGAGATTGAGCCCCGTAGGCTGTACGGTCATAGGCAAAATTAATGGCTTGACGGAAGTTTTTATTCAGAACTGCTTCTTGAGTCGATTTCTTCTCAGCATCACTTGTCTTGGAAGTGAATTTATAAGATTTTCTATCCAGGTTAAAGTTTAAGAAGTAAGAAGTAGCATCTTGCAAGCTATAAATGATATTATCCTTATTCTTCTCTTTAATTCCTTCAAAGCTTGAGCTGTTTGGATAGAGACGAGCATAACTATAGGCCCCCTCCACGAAGTTACGAGCTAGTGCATCTTGGTCACTACCATCATAATAGGCCAATTTCACATCATCTACAAAGACATTTTTAGCATCCCAGTAATTCGGATTTTTCTTGAATTCGATGACAGATTTTGAAACAAAGGATTTCATCAAGAAAGGTCCATTGTACAAAATGCTAGATGGATCTACCTTGCCAAAATCGTCCCCTTTTGATTTCAAGAAATCCGCATTGACTGGGAAGAGAATGGTTGAAGTTGTTTTTGAGTTCCAGTAAGATTCTGGTCGTGTCAAGGTATATTGAACCGTTTGGTCGTCAAGAGCCTTGACTCCGACAGTTGAAAAGTCGCTTGTTTTACCATTAATATAGTCATCCAAACCAGCAACGGATTCTTGCACTAAGTACAAGGCTTCGGATTTTTTATCTGCTGCATATTTCAAACCAGTTACAAAATCTTGGGCAGTTACAGGAGCATATTCATCTCCATCTGCAGTATACCATTTAGCATCTTTACGCAGTTTGTAGGTATAGGTCAAACCATCCTTGGATACACTCCAATCCTCTGCCAAGGATGGAATATAGTTTCCGTACTGGTCATTTTCCATGAGCCCATCTACCAAATTAACCACGATATCATTGGTTGTTGCACGGTTTTCCGCTAGATAGTTCAAACTTGATGGGTCACTTACGTAAACATAGTTATATGTTTTTGACGCCGTGCTAGAACTTCCACACGCGCTTAATAAAATACCTGCACTTAAAACGACACCTGCAAGTGCTGCATACTTGGCCTTAGACTTTTTCATCTCCAGAACCTCCTGATTTAAATATTTGTCTTATTATACAACTCGGGTTTTAATTAGTCAATAGATTTTTTAAAAAAATTAAACCTTACATCTACAAACTATAGAAATTATTCTACAAAATAATAAAAAAGAGAATAATTTAAGCATTTCATGATAGAAATGTTCAAATTATCCCTTTTATTTATAAAAAAATTATTGAGAAATTCTTAATTTTGCTCGTAGGCGATTAGCTTGGGCTTGTCCAATCACCTTGTCCAATAGACGGGTACGAAGACTCATGACTCCATAAACACCTCCACCCATGGCACCGACAAGAGCTACATAAAGGAAGCTCCCCAAACGTCCACTTGGTTGGAAGACAAATCCTAAAATCCACTGGATGGCACCTACTACAAGAAACATGAAAAGAGTTAACAAACTGATTAAAATGGTTCGCTTCAAAATCACCTTGCGCTTGACACCTGTTACCTTACAAATATCCCGATACATCAAGACGTTAGGAATAATGAGACCGATTGTAGTGGAAATCAAGGGTCCGTAACTGTGGAAGAGAGCGATGGTTGGAAGCTGCAAGACTAGCTTGACAATGGAACCATAGATAAAATAGAGAACTGCCTTGCGATTTCGGAACATAGCTTGAAGCATTGGAGACAAGACCATGTACAAGCCTAAAATAGTAGACTGCAAAACTGCAAAGACAAACAAGCCCATGGCCAAACTATCTGGCTTGCCATAGAAGACTGTATATAGAGGTTCTCCTACCATGACCACTCCAACCGTTGCTGGTAGCAGGAATAAGAAAAGCATGGTAATGCTGTCCTGAACGAGACGAGAAGCTGCCTTCAAGTCCCCCTTGACATAGTTTTCAGTCAAAAGTGGCAAACCTACACTCCCAATCGAAACCCCAACAGAAATCAAAATCATAGTGATTTTATTAGGATTGGCAGAGAAATAAGAAAACATGACAACCAAGTCTTTATTACTATAGTTGGTAAACCAACTCATACTATTGATAAAGGTCATCTGGTCCAAAATCTGGAAAAGCTGGATGGCAGACCCTGTCAGGATAAAAGGAATGGCTTCCTTAATCGTATCCATTAACAGGTGTTTGCTATCAATCTTATCTCGTGTTTCAAAGACTTTTTGAAGCATTCCTTCTTCATAGAGGAAATAAAGCAATACAGCAAAGCTAGCTACCATTCCCACAAAGGCAGCAAAGGTAGATTGGGTAACCGCTGCTAGGTAGTCTCCTGAACCGAGCTTCATAATGATAAAGGTTGCTAAAAGCATCCAGATAACACGAATGACCTGCTCAGCGATTTGACTCATGGCATAAGGCTTCAGGTTATTCATCCCTTGGAAGAAACCTCGGATAACACTCATAGATGGGAAAATCAAGACCGCCCAAGCCAAGCTCTGCATGATTGGGATCAGGTCTTTCCCTACACCCGACAAATCTGCTAGCCAAGGAGCAAAGATATACAAGACTAAAGCAAAAACCAAACCTAGTCCTGTCATAAAGCCTAAAAAGCTCCGAATCAGGGCAAAGCTATGCTCTTCTTCTCGCATGGTATTGTACTTGGCCACTTGCTTAGCCACTGCAACTGGAATCCCCGCTGTTGAAACTAGCAAGAACCAAGCATAGATATTGTAGCCCATGGTAAAGAGACCATTGGCTGTAGCCGCATAAGACCCCATCCAGATATACCAGGGGATAATATAGATGGCCCCAAGTAGGCGACTGATAAAGTTACTAGCCGTTAACCAAGCAGTTCCCCGCAACATCTGGGCCTGCTGGTGATTGTTTTCGTTAGACATAGATTCCTCATTTTATTTTAATCACTAGGAAAAATTCCTCATCTTCCATTATAAACTTTTCCTTGTTACTTGTAAAATTCGGGCTTGAAGTTTATAATGGAAAGTATGATTAAGATTGAAACCGTATTAGATATTTTAAAGAAAGATGGCCTTTTTCGCGAAATTATTGACCAAGGTCATTACCACTATAACTACAGAGAAGTTGTTTTTGATAGCATCAGCTACGATAGCCGAAAAGTAAAAGAAGACACTCTTTTTTTTGCAAAAGGTGCTGCCTTTAAAAAAGAATACCTTCTTTCTGCTATAACACAAGGCTTAGCTTGGTATGTAGCTGAAAAGGACTACGAAGTCGGTATCCCTGTCATCATTGTGAACGATATAAAGAAAGCCATGAGTTTGATTGCCATGGAGTTCTATGGCAATCCACAAGAGAAACTCAAAATTCTCGCCTTCACAGGAACTAAGGGTAAGACAACAGCAGCTTACTTTGCTTACAACATCCTATCTCAACGTTACCCAACCGCCCTCTTGTCAACCATGAATACGACTTTGGATGGCAAGACTTTCTTTAAATCTTCATTCTCAACACCTGAAAATATCGACCTCTTTGACATGATGGCTCAAGCTGTTAATAATGGAAGAACCCATCTCGTAATGGAAGTCTCTAGTCAAGCCTATCTAGTCCATCGAGTCTATGGTCTGACCTTTGATGTAGGAGTCTTTCTTAACATCACTCCAGATCATATCGGCCCGATTGAACACCCTAGCTTTGAAGACTACTTCTACCACAAACGTCTCTTGATGGAAAATAGCCGAGCAGTCATCATTAACAGTGACATGGACCACTTTTCTGTCTTGAAAGAACAAGTGGCAGATCAAGACCATGATTTCTATGGTAGTCAGTCCAGTAACCAAATCGAGAATTCTAAAGCCTTTAGCTTTTCAGCTACAGGTAAACTCGCTGGAGATTATGATATCCAACTGATTGGCCACTTCAATCAAGAAAATGCAGTCGCTGCTGGACTTGCCTGCCTCCGTCTGGGCGCTAGCCTTGAGGACATCAAAAAAGGAATCGCTACAACCCGCGTTCCTGGTCGTATGGAAGTTCTCACTCAGAAAAATGGAGCCAAGGTCTTCATCGACTATGCCCACAATGGGGATAGTTTAAAAAAACTAATCAATGTTGTAGAGACTCATCAGACAGGAAAGATTGCTCTGGTTCTGGGTTCGACAGGAAATAAGGGAGAAAGTCGTCGTAAGGACTTTGGCCTCCTCCTCAATCAGCACCCTGAGATTCAAGTCTTTTTGACTGCTGATGACCCCAACTATGAGGACCCAATGACCATTGCAGATGAAATCAGTAGTTACATCAATCATCCTGTTGAAAAAATTGCGGATCGCCAAGAAGCTATCAAGGCGGCGATGACTATCACAAGTCAAGAATTAGATGCTGTGATTATCGCTGGTAAGGGAGCCGATTGCTACCAAATCGTCCAAGGCAAGAAAGAAGCCTATCCAGGAGATGCAGCCGTCGCAGAAAATTATTTATAAGATAGTAAAAAATCAAGGGAAACGAAACCCTTGATTTTTTCTATCTTTATTTAAAAGCGTTTTTCAAACCTTCAACGGCACCTTCTACAGCACCTTTAGC
>CAUQIP010000035.1:0-19336 GCA_963518235.1 uncultured Streptococcus sp.
AGACTAATTTCCACTTCGGTTGGGCAAATGGAAGTTACTTTGAGAAGTTACCAAAGATAAATTTTTTTAAAAAATGTTTGAAAGCGCTTGACAAAGTAAACGGTTTCGTTATATAATATAAGCATAGATGACACCGGTGTCAAATATAAAAAAGAGGGTCTTTATATGAAAAACCTAACAAAAATTAAGTTCAAAGAAAATGGAGAATTTAATCATTTTCCAGGAAATACTGTTGTAGCAAATCTTTATACTAAACAAGATTTGATGGAAGTTGTTGATATTATTCAATCACGTTATAGAGAATTACCATTTATCGATAAGTTTACTTTAACTCCAAGGAATTCTATTCACATGACTGTAATTGAATTGTTGTGTCATGAAAATCGTGAAACGGAGTTTTGGAGCAGTAATCTTCCTCTTGATACACCTTTACAGGAAATACATGATTACTTTGCTAAACAACTTGAAATTTTTCCATTGTTGGATGAAGAAATTCATATGCGTGTAACTGAAATGGGAAAACAAAACATACTAGTTGAACCTGCAGATGAAGCTTCTGCAAAGAGATTAGAAGAAATTCGTACTTATGTCTCAGAAAAAGCAGGTGTTCGTTTCCCTAATCATGATAGATATCAATTCCATATTTCAATTGGGTATCTTCGGATTCCTCTAACCGAAGAGGAGGAAGAAGAGTTTACTAAAGTCAGAGCAGAATTAACTGAAATTTTATTAGAGAAGATTCCAACTATTACTGTAAACCGTATTGACTATACTGTATTTGAAGATATGAGACAATTTGTTCCATATCACGAAAAATTTAAATAAAATAATAAAAAAGGAGAACTTATCATGAAAAAAATGAAAGTTTGGTCTACTGTACTTGCAACGGGAGTTGCTCTTACTACACTTGCTGCTTGCTCTGGAGGTTCAAATTCTACGACTGCTTCTTCATCTGAAGAAAAAGCTGATAAAAGTCAAGAATTAGTAATCTATTCGAACTCAGTATCAAATGGTCGTGGTGATTGGTTAACTGCTAAAGCAAAAGAAGCTGGTTTTAATATAAAAATGGTTGATATCGCTGGCGCTCAATTAGCAGACCGTGTTATTGCCGAGAAGAATAATGCAGTTGCAGATATGGTATTTGGAATTGGTGCTGTTGATTCAAATAAAATTAGAGATCAAAAATTACTAGTACAGTACAAGCCTAAATGGTTAGATAAAATTGATCAATCTTTATCAGATAAAGATAATTATTATAATCCTGTGATTGTTCAACCATTAGTTTTAATTGGGGCGCCTGATGTAAAAGAAATGCCTAAAGATTGGACTGAATTAGGTACTAAGTATAAAGGTAAATATTCAATTTATGGTCTTCAAGGTGGTACAGGACGGGCAATTCTAGCAAGTATCTTAGTTCGTTACCTTGATGAAAAAGGAGATTTAGGCGTATCAGAAAAAGGATGGGAAGTTGCAAAAGAATACTTTGCAAATGCCTATACTCTTCAAAAAGGTGAAAGCTCAGTTGTTAAAGCGTTAGATAAAGAAAGCCCAATTAAATACGGTATGATGTGGGGTTCTGGAGCGTTAATCGGACAAAAAGAACAAAATGTTGAATTCAAAGTTATGACTCCTGAGATTGGTGTACCATTTGTAACTGAACAAACTATGGTTTTAAGCACTAGTAAAAAACAAGCGTTAGCTAAAGAATTTATTGATTGGTTTGGTCAATCAGAAATTCAAGTAGAATATAGTAAAAAATTTGGTTCTATTCCTGCAAATAAAGATGCCCTAAAAGAGTTACCTGAAGATACGAAAAAATTTGTTGATCAAGTGAAACCACAAAATATTGACTGGGAAGCTGTTGGAAAGCATTTGGATGAATGGGTAGAAAAAGCTGAATTAGAATACGTAAAATAAGAAATAAGAGTTATTTTTTATGTCCAAGTCTCTCTATTATTTCTAAATTTAAAGAAGAAATAAAGAGAGGCTTTTGGTTTAGTAATAGAGGGAGTTAGTGAGATGATTAAATTTGATAATATTCAAATTAAATATGGTGATTTTATTGCAATTGATAATCTGAATTTAGATATACATGAAGGGGAATTCTTTACTTTTCTTGGGCCTTCAGGATGTGGTAAATCAACTACTTTGAGAGCATTGGTAGGTTTTTTAGATCCATCATCAGGAAGTATTGAAGTTAATGGAACAGATGTCACTCATTTGGAACCTGAAAAGCGTGGAATTGGAATTGTATTTCAATCTTATGCGCTATTTCCAACTATGACTGTTTTTGATAATATTGCATTTGGTTTAAAAGTTAAGAAGGTAGCTCCAGATGTTATTAAAGCTAAAGTATCAGCAGTAGCAGCAAAAATTAAGATCTCTGATCAACAGTTACAGCGTAATGTATCAGAATTATCTGGGGGTCAACAACAAAGGGTAGCATTGGCTCGTGCTCTGGTTCTTGAACCTAAGATTCTATGTTTAGATGAACCATTGTCAAACCTTGACGCAAAATTACGTGTAGATTTGAGAAAAGAGTTGAAAAGACTTCAAAAAGAGTTAGGTATTACTACATTATATGTTACTCATGATCAAGAGGAAGCCTTGACTTTATCTGATAGAATTGCAGTCTTTAACAATGGATACATCGAACAGGTCGGTACACCAGTAGAGATTTATCATAATTCTCAAACTGAATTTGTATGTGATTTTATTGGAGATATTAATGTTTTGACCGATGAAACAGTCCATGAAGTATTACTGAAAAATGCAAGCGTTTCCTTGGAGGATAAAAAAGGATATATTCGATTAGAGAAAGTTCGATTCAATCGTGAAACTGAACAAGATTTTATTCTAAAAGGGACAATTATTGATGTTGAGTTTTCTGGAGTTACAATTCACTATACAATAAAAGTTTCTGAAAGTCAGATTCTTAATGTAACAAGTATTGATAGTCAGGCTGCTATTAGATCTGTCGGAGAAAGTGTGGAATTATTTATCACTCCATCAGACGTTCTGCAATTTTAAGGAGGTGCAGTATGCGTCATAAATTAAATTTAAAAGATTGGCTTATTCGTTTAGGGTTAATCTGGTTCTTAGTAACATTTATTATTTATCCAAACTTTGATCTAGTAGTTAATGTATTTGTAAAAGGAGGAGAATTTTCCCTTGATGCTGTACATCGTGTTCTAAAATCTGAGAGGGCACTTCAGAGTATTATGAACAGTTTTAAGTTAGCATTTTCACTCATTATTACAGTTAATGTCGTAGGTGTTCTTTGTGTTCTATTTACAGAATACTTTGATATTAAAGGTGCTAAAATTTTAAAATTAGGTTATATGACCTCTTTAATTTATGGAGGAGTGGTTTTAGCGACTGGATATAAATTTGTCTATGGTCCTTATGGATTGATTACAAAATTTTTACAAAATATTATCCCTTCTTTAGACCCTAACTGGTTTATTGGGTATGGTGCAGTCTTATTCATTATGACATTCTCAGGAACTGCTAATCATACATTGTTTTTAACAAATACAATTCGAAGCGTTGACTATCACACTATTGAGGCTGCTCGAAATATGGGAGCAAAACCATTTACTGTTTTCCGAAAAGTAGTGTTACCAACCTTAATTCCAACTCTATTTGCACTTACTATTATGGTTTTTCTTAGTGGTTTATCTGCAGTAGCAGCACCCATGATTGTTGGTGGTAAACAATTTCAAACTATAAATCCAATGATTATTACATTTGCAGGGATGGGGAATTCTCGTGATTTAGCTGCCTTACTTGCAATTATTTTAGGTATTGCAACTACAATTTTGCTTACTATCATGAATAAGATAGAAAAAGGTGGAAATTATATTTCTATCTCTAAGACTAAAGCGCCTCTTAAAAAACAAAAAATTGCGTCTAAGCCTTGGAATATCATTGCTCACATTGTAGCATATGGATTGTTCACAGTTTTCATGCTTCCACTAATTTTTATAGTATTATACTCATTTACAGATCCAGTTGCAATTCAAACAGGTAACTTAACATTATCAAACTTTACTTTAGAAAATTATCGCTTATTCTTTAGTAATAGTGTGGCATTCTCTCCATTCTTGGTCAGCTTTATTTACTCTATTATCGCTGCGACTACAGCAACAATTCTCGCAGTTGTATTTGCTCGTGTTGTCAGAAAAAATAAAGCTCGTTTTGATTTCTTATTTGAATATGGTGCTCTACTTCCTTGGTTACTACCAAGTACACTTTTAGCGGTAAGTTTATTATTTACTTTTAATCAGCCACAATTTCTAGTCTTGAATCAGATTTTGGTAGGTAGTTTGGTAATTCTACTTATTGCATATATAGTTGTAAAAATCCCATTTTCTTATAGAATGGTACGTGCTATTTTATTTAGTGTTGATGATGAGATGGAAGACGCAGCGAGAAGTATGGGTGCTTCACCTTTTTATACTATGATGAAGGTTATCATTCCATTTATTTTACCGGTTGTTCTCTCTGTTATTGCTTTAAACTTTAACTCTTTATTAACTGACTTCGACTTATCTGTATTTCTTTACCATCCATTAGCTCAACCGCTGGGTATAACTATTCGTTCAGCAGGTGATGAAACAGCAACTTCAAATGCTCAAGCACTTGTATTCGTTTATACTATTGTATTAATGATAATTTCTGGTTCTGTATTATACTTTACTCAGAGACCAGCTAGTAGAAAAAGGAAATAATAATGAATGCAACAAGCTTAGGACTATCATATATCGAAATTGTATTAAGAATTGTACTTTCATTAGTAATTGGTGGTGTAATTGGTTTAGAGAGAGGAAGTAAATCTCAACCAGCAGGTATTCGTACACATAGTATTGTTTGTCTGGCTGCATGTTTAATTATGATGACTAATGAGTATGTATCTTATAAATTTGGTACAGGAGATCCTACACGCTTAGGTGCGCAGGTTATATCAGGTGTTGGTTTTCTTGGGGCTGGAACAATACTTATTACAGATAAAAAGAAAATAACTGGTTTAACAACTGCAGCCGGAATATGGGCTTCAGCTGGAATCGGTCTAGCTATTGGTGTTGGTTTTTATGAAGGAGCCATACTAGGAGCAATGTCTGTTTGGAGTGTTATAACTATGTTCCAACCTTTAAAAAAATATCTTCAAAGTCGTTCAAAGATAATCGAATTGTATATCGTTGTTAGATCTACAGAGGCATATAATCGGGTACTAGTATACTGTGCTGAGAATGGCATTAGAATGACTGATTCTAGAACTGCATTTGGAGATGTTAATTCAGAAAGAATTGAATATTTTGATGTTCCAGACAAAAAAATCGCGTCATTTATTACTCTGGAATTATCAGGTAGATTTGAGCACCTTAAACTAATGGAAGAAATTGCTAATATTGTTGGTGTGATTTATGTTGAGGAAATCAGCTAATCTAGGGATAAACAAAGGGACGGATTATTCTAGTCCTTTTGTTTTCTTTAAATAATAAGAAATATAAGGGCACATCTAAAAACTCAATTTCAATACTTTTAAACATTGATGTATCAACGTTTTCTGAGCAATAAAAATAGAAAATCGGTAGTTTTTAGAGGTGTCCATAATAATTTTTGAAGAAAAGGATCTAACTAATTTGAGAGTATATAAAGTGGATTTTGATGCAGGAAAAATAACTTATTTTGATGACTATAATCTCATACAGGTATACCACTTCCATTCATTTTATGATGTTTGTGAGATGGTGTTCGCTTGTCATTTACCATTTGAAGAAATGCTTAGAAATGTTATTGTTAAGGAGAAAGCTGTTCCCATATTAGAGTGTTATATTGAACAGATAATGAATACATTTCTAAATACAGAAGGATTTACTGAAAATGATTCCTTGGAATTTTCAGGTAGTGTATTTTCTTATCCGGTGATTTGTAATGCAGTTTACAAAATAGTACAAAACAGTAAATTGAATTGTAAAATTTATGTTACTAGTACTGAAAGTTAATGTAGATTTGGTGAAGTATTTCCTCCAGATGTAAACTAGATTAAAAGATTAGAATGTAATTTTCTTGTTAAAATAATTTAAATATTGTATAGTTATAGTGAAGGTTTATGACAGGAGTATTTTAATGGAAAAAGGGAAAAAGGTAACGATATATGATATTGCACGTTTGTCTGGTTTTTCTCCAAAGACAGTTTCACGTGTAATAAATGGAGGGAATAGAGTAAAACCTGAGACTTATAATGCCATAAAAAAAGTCATCGATGAGTTATCCTATATTCCAAATGCCTATGCTCAGAATTTAACGAAGAAAGAAACCACGAATATTTTAATATCTGTGAAGAAGATTGATTCTTTTCCTTTAATCTGGTTTCAAACACTTTTAGATAAAGTTTTACAAACTTGTAGACAATTTGGAGTAAATGCTATTGTTGAATATTTTGGAGAGGAAGATTCGATTAGTAATTCAATTATTTCAAGTATTGGTAGCCTTGTAGATGGAGTGATTGTCTTTTATGAGGGGGAGAATGATATTCGAATCCAATATTTAAAGAAAAATAATATGCCTTTCATTGTCTTTGGAGAGTCTCAAACACCTGGAGTAGTTTACGTATCTAACAATAACTTTCAAGCTACTTATGATATGATGAAAGTAGTTTTGGAAAAGAATTTTAAAGATATGTGGTTACTTATGGGAGGTGAGTCTTATGTAAATAAGGATCGAGAGAGAGGAGTGAGAACTTTTTTAAAGGATAATAATTATTCTATGGATTTGAAGGTAGTTTATGGTTTAACTACAATAGAGTCAGTTTATTCCTTTGCTGTGAATGATTTGTCTTTTGGAAATTATCCAGATATTATATTTGTTTCAGGCGATGAAAAAGTTCAGGGACTAATTCGTGCGTGTTACGAAAAAGGAATAGCGATTCCGGATAATATATCCGTTGTTGGATTTGATAATATTCCAATTTCACAGTATTACACTCCTGCTTTATCTACAATTTCTCCTAATTATGTTAAATTAGCTCAAGAAATGATTGAAGGGGTATTAGCAATTATAAAGGGGGAAAGTGTCACATCTGTTGAAGTTTCTACTAAACTTGTTAGGAGACAGAGTTTCTAGTATTGTTTAATTCTTGAAAATCCTAATGGAAAAGATGGAGTGTTCTAAAGTAAGTTCTGTTTAGCCTCCATTCAGTTTCTATTGAGTTGGATCCAATTTCTAACAAGTGGGACATTTTCACGTTCGATTTACTAAAGACATTATCACATTCGAATCACACATCTTTCAAAAAAATTGTAAAAAAGTCTTGACAAAGAAAAAACAAAGTATTAAAATAAGTTCAACAAATCAGAAAAGTAACTATTTTTGATCTTCAGGGAGCCTGTGGTGATTGTGAACAGGTGGTTGGAAGTAGTGAAAGTGGGCTGATTTTAAAAATGAATTTGAAACAATGAAAATTCGGTGCGCACACCTTACAGTGCAACTTGTTGTTAGACAAGGCAGAGATGTAAAGGGGAATAGTCCCTTTATAATTGAGGTGGCACCGCGTTACCAACGCCCTCACGCAGAGTAATTTTCTGTGTGTGGGCTTTTTTCATATCTTGAAATCAATACTGAAAGAGGAAAATTTTATGACAACTAAAGGTTATTTTGGACAATTTGGTGGTAGTTTTGTACCGGAGCCGATTCAGGCTTTGTTGGATGAGTTGGAAGTGACATTTGATAAGTACAAGGATGATCCAGAGTTTTTGGCAGAATTTCGTCATTACTTAAAAGACTATTCTGGTCGCGAAACACCGCTCTATTTTGCAGAAAGTTTGACAGAGCACCTAGGTGGAGCTAAGATTTATCTCAAGCGTGAAGACCTTAACCACCTTGGTTCTCACAAGCTCAATAACGTTTTAGGACAAATTCTTTTGGCTAAACGCATGGGCAAAAAACGAGTGATTGCGGAAACAGGAGCTGGTCAGCACGGTGTTGCGACAGCAGCGGCTGCAGCCAAGTTTGGTATGGCCTGTGATGTCTACATGGGAGCAGAGGATGTGGAACGCCAACGTCTCAATGTTTTCCGTATGGAGATGATGGGAGCAACTGTTCACGCAGTTGAAACGGGGACACGAACTCTTAAGGATGCGGTTGATGCAGCCTTTGGAGCATGGATGAATGACCTTGAAGCTTTCTATGTTTTAGGATCTGCTGTAGGACCACACCCTTATCCTACTATTGTCCATGAGTTCCAAAAGGTCATCAGTGAAGAATCTCGTCGTCAAATTTTGGAAAAAGAAGGACGCTTGCCAGACTATGTTATTGCCTGTGTAGGTGGTGGTTCCAATGCCATCGGTGCTTTTTCTCAGTATGTGGCTGATGAAGAAGTCAAATTGGTTGGGGTTGAAGCTGCTGGTCACGGACTTGATACAGATAAGCACGCAGCTACTATGACAAAAGGTAGCATCGGAATTGTCGACGGAATGAAGACCTATGCAGTCTTTAAAGAAGATGGAGAGCTGGCTCCAGTTTACTCTATCTCAGCTGGATTGGACTATCCAGGGGTTGGCCCAGAACACGCTTACTTTAAAGATTCAGGTCGCGTGGAATATGTTGCAGCGACAGACGAAGAAGCTGTTCAGGCTCTCCTCCTTCTCAGCAAGACTGAAGGAATTATCCCAGCGATTGAAAGCTCACACGCTATCGCAGAAGCAGTTAAACGTGCACCGAAACTAAGTAAAGATGAGATTATCATCATCAATGTCTCTGGTCGTGGAGACAAGGACGTAGCTGCGATTGCAGACTACCTAGAAGCTAAAAAACAATAGATGGAAAAATTACAGTCTTTTCTCTCACAGAGAGCTTGTGGTTGCTGGAAACAAGCAGAGAAAGCTGTAAGGTTGGGTCCATCTGAAACGAGAGAAGAAAACATAATTCTCAAGGGAGTGCCCTTTATCGCACAGCCTGTTACAGGAGCTTTCTGAGACAGGAATGAGAGATAGGAGAGATCCTATAATTGAGGTGGCACCGCGAATTTCGTCCTCACGCAAGTTATTTTGCGTGGGGATTTTTATATGTCTATTATAGGTTCAGCTGTTTAGTTTTAAATTATTGTTCATTATTAAATAGATTGCTACAAAAAATTTGCGAACGAAGTGAGCTTTTAAAAGATATTTCCCGCCATAGTGGTATCCTAGAGAAGCAAAGATGCTTCTCTAGTACGGAATTTTTGAGAGTAAAATAGTTCGGGGAACTATTTTAGCCTGAGCCTAGAAATGAATGAGTGAGGAGCTCAAAAATTAGGTCTTTCATTTCATGGATTTCTAAAATCATCCACTGGATAATTTTACCTCCCGTCCGCACTATTTAAGGGAAATAGAAAAAAATCATAAATTAAGACTAAAAGTCTACAAAGAAAAGAATCGAAAGGGAAATTACAATGGAACGAATCATTCATGGAGATGTCTTATCACCAATTTTGGCTTATATGCGCCTAAAGGGGCAACACAAGGTTATTTTAGAGAGTATTCCGCGAGACAAGGAAACAGCTCGTTTTTCTATCATAGCCTATAATCCAGTTTTTGAGATTAAGTTTGAAAATGGAGTCCTTTATCAAAATGGTCAAGTGATTGATCGGGATCCCTTAGATTACCTTTATGAAGTGACTCATAAGAGACAGCACCATTCAGACCTACCTTTTGGTGGAGGAGCCATTGGTTTTGTTGGTTACGATATGATTTCGCTTTATGAAGAAATTGGTCAAATCCCTGAGGATACAATTGGAACGCCAGACATGCATTTCTTCGTCTATGAGAGTTACATGGTCTTTGACCACAAGAAGGAAAAAATCCATGTCATCGAGGATGCTCTTTATAGTGAGCGTAGTCAAGAAGACTTGGAAAAAGCCTTGAACCAAGTGCTTGAGGAATTACGCATTCCTGCTCCAAATGAATTTGAAGACTTGAATCTATCTCCGCTGGACTTCAAACCGCATATCGCCCCTCAGAAGTTTGAGGAAATGGTGGAAACAGCTCGTGACTTGATTCGTAACGGAGACATGTTCCAATGCGTACTTAGTCAGCGTTTCTCAGCAGAAGTTACTGGAAATCCATTTGACTTCTACAGAAATCTTCGCGTGACCAATCCATCCAATTACCTCTATTTCTATGATTTTGGGGATTATCAAATCATCGGTGCCAGTCCAGAAAGTTTGGTTTCTGTCAAAAATGGCATCGTGACAACCAATCCGATTGCAGGGACACGACCAAGAGGCGCTACGGATGAAGAAGACAAGGCTTTGGCGACAGACCTGCTTTCGGATGAGAAGGAAACAGCAGAGCATCGAATGTTAGTAGACTTGGGTCGTAATGATATTGGCCGCATCTCTGAAACGGCCAGTGTCCAAGTCACCAAGTATATGGAAGTGGAGCTCTTCCGCTACGTCATGCATTTGACCAGTGTGGTCAAGGGGCGTTTGCTTCCAGAACTCACTGCTATGGATGCCTTGAAGTCAACACTTCCTGCTGGAACAGTTTCTGGAGCACCAAAGATTCGTGCTATGAGACGTATCTATGAACTGGAAACAGAAAAACGAGGTGTATATGCAGGGGCAATCGGTTACTTGTCTGCGACGGGAGATATGGACTTCGCCATTGCCATCCGAACCATGATTCTCAAAAATCAAACAGCCTATGTGCAGGCTGGTGCAGGGATTGTCTACGACTCTATCGCCCAAAACGAATACCAAGAAACCATTAACAAAGCAAAATCTATGACTAGAATTGGAGAACAAAGACCATGATTTTATTGATTGACAACTATGATTCTTTTACCTATAACTTGGCTCAATACATTGGGAATTTTGCAGAAGTTCAGGTCTTGAGAAATGATGATCCCAAGCTATATGAAGAAGCTGAAAAAGCAGACGGTCTGGTCTTTTCTCCTGGTCCTGGTTGGCCAGTTGATGCTGGAAAGATGGAAGACATGATTCGTGATTTTGCAGACAAGAAGCCGATTCTTGGGATTTGTTTGGGCCACCAAGCCATTGCAGAAGTCTTTGGTGGTAAGTTAGGTTTGGCTCCAAAAGTCATGCATGGGAAACAGAGCAATATCAGCTTTGAAGCGCCATCTGTTTTGTATCAAGGTATCGAGGATGGCCGTGCGGTCATGCGTTACCACAGTATTTTGATTGAAGAAATGCCAGAAGACTTTGAAGTGACAGCTCGTTCGACTGATGACCAAGCTATTATGGGGATTCAACATAAAACATTTCCAATTTATGGCTTCCAGTACCATCCAGAGAGTATTGGAACGCCAGACGGCTTGTCTTCTATTCGGAATTTTATCGAGAAGGTTGTAAAGTGAGGAAACTAGGATGAAAGAGATTATTGAAAAACTAGCAAAATTTGAAAATTTATCAGGTGTGGAAATGACGGATGTCATTGAGCGTATCGTAACTGGGCGTGTAACGGAGGCGCAGATTGCTTCTCTCCTTTTGGCTCTTAAGATGAAGGGGGAAACACCTGAAGAACGCACAGCCATTGCCCAAGTCATGAGAGGACATGCCCAACACATTCCAACTGAGATTCATGATGCCATGGACAACTGTGGTACAGGTGGAGACAAGTCTTTCAGCTTTAACATCTCCACAACTGCGGCCTTTGTCTTGGCTGGTGGTGGTGTTCACATGGCAAAACACGGTAACCGCTCGATTTCTTCTAAATCTGGTTCTGCAGATGTCCTCGAAGCCTTGGGCATCAACCTAGACCTCAAACCAGCTGAACTAGGTAAGGTTTTTGATAAAACTGGCATCGTCTTTCTCTTTGCTAAAAATATGCACCCAGCTATGAAATACATCATGCCAGCTCGTTTGGAATTGGGAATTCCAACGATTATGAACTTGACTGGTCCCCTGATTCACCCAATGGCTTTGGAAACACAGCTTCTTGGAATTAGTCGTCCAGAACTGCTAGAAAGTACAGCTCAGGTTTTGAAAAATATGGGTCGCAAACGTGCCATCGTTGTTGCTGGACCAGAAGGATTGGATGAAGCGGGTTTGAATGGAACAACCAAAATTGCACTTCTTGAAAATGGCGAAATTACCTTATCAAGCTTTACTCCAGAGGATTTGGGAATGGAAGGCTATGCTATCGACGATATTCGTGGAGGCAATGCTCAGGAAAATGCAGAAATTTTGCTCAGCGTTCTTAAAAATGAACCAAGTCCATTCTTGGAAACGACAGTTTTAAATGCTGGTCTTGGTTTCTATGCCAATGGTAAGGCAGCTAGCATCAAGGATGGAGTTGCCATAGCTCGTCAAGTCATTGCTAGTGGCAAGGCTCTTGAAAAACTCAGACTGTTACAGGAGTACCAAAAATGAGTCAGGAATTTTTAGCACGAATTTTGGAGCAGAAGGCGCGTGAGGTTGAGCAGATGGAGCTGGAGGAAATCCAGCCCCTGCGCCAGACCTATCACTTGGCTGACTATCTAAAACAACACCAAGACCGTTTACAGGTAATCGCTGAAGTCAAGAAAGCTAGCCCTAGTCTGGGAGATATCAATCTCGATGTGGATATTGTGCAACAGGCCCAGACTTATGAAGCAAACGGCGCAGTGATGATTTCGGTCTTGACAGATGAGGTTTTCTTTAAAGGGCATCTGGATTATCTGCGGGAAATTTCCAGTCAGGTAAACATTCCGACGCTCAACAAGGACTTTATCACCGATGAAAAGCAAATTATCCGTGCTCGCAATGCCGGTGCAACAGTCATCTTGCTCATTGTGGCAGCCTTGTCCGAAGAACGTCTTAAGGAACTGTATGACTATGCGACAGAGCTTGGTCTGGAAGTTTTAGTGGAGACTCACAATCTAGCTGAACTAGAGGTAGCTCACAGACTTGGTGCGGAGATTATTGGTGTTAATAACCGCAATTTGACTACCTTTGAAGTTGACTTGCAGACCAGTGTAGATTTGGCTAAACATTTCAAAGATGATTGCTTGTACATTTCTGAATCTGCTATTTTCACAGGGCAGGATGCGGAACGAGTAGCGCTATACTTTAACGGAATTTTAGTAGGGACAGCTCTTATGCAGGCAGAAGATGTAGCCCAGAGAATCAAGGAGTTGCAGATTGACAAAGGTTAAGATTTGTGGACTATCGACCAAAGAAGCGGTGGAAACAGCCGTTTCAGCAGGAGCCGACTACATTGGTTTTGTCTTCGCACCTAGTAAAAGACAGGTGACTTTGGAAGAGGCTGCTGAGCTGGCAAAGCTCATTCCTTCAGACGTAAAAAAGGTTGGAGTATTTGTTTCACCAAGTCGGGCTCAACTGCTAGAAGTCATTGACAAAGTTGGCTTGGACTTAGTTCAAGTTCACGGTCAGGTGGCGGATGATTTATTTGAGAATTTGCCTTGTGCCAGTATTCAGGCTGTGCAGGTGGATGGAGAGGGTCATGTGCCCAATTCTCAGGCAGACTATCTACTCTTTGATGCCCCTGTAGCTGGGAGTGGCCAGACCTTTGACTGGGCTCAACTGGATACGATTGGACTAACTCAGCCTTTCTTTATCGCAGGTGGGCTTAATGAAGACAATGTAGTAAAAGCAATTCAACACTTTACTCCCTATGCAGTAGATGTATCGAGCGGAGTGGAGACAGATGGACAAAAAGATCATGAAAAGATTAGAAGATTTATAGAGAGGGTAAAGAATGGCATATCAAGAACCAAATAAAGATGGATTTTACGGAAAATTCGGCGGACGTTTTGTCCCAGAAACATTGATGACAGCAGTTTTGGAGTTGGAGAAGGCCTATCGTGAAAGTCAGGCAGACCCAAGTTTCCAAGAGGAATTAAACCAACTCTTGCGTCAGTATGTGGGGCGTGAAACTCCTCTTTACTACGCAAAAAACTTGACCCAGCATATCGGCGGAGCCAAGATTTATCTTAAACGTGAAGACCTTAACCATACAGGGGCCCACAAGATTAACAATGCCTTGGGACAAGTTCTTCTGGCTAAACGCATGGGTAAAAAGAAAATTATTGCTGAAACAGGTGCTGGTCAGCACGGTGTGGCAACTGCAACAGCTGCGGCCCTCTTTAACATGGAATGTACTATCTACATGGGTGAGGAGGATGTCAAACGCCAAGCCCTCAATGTGTTCCGTATGGAGCTTTTGGGAGCTAAGGTTGAGGCAGTGACAGACGGTTCGCGCGTGCTCAAGGATGCGGTCAATGCAGCCCTTCGTTCATGGGTAGCTAATATCGATGATACCCACTATATCCTTGGTTCTGCCTTGGGGCCTCATCCATTCCCAGAAATTGTTCGTGACTTCCAAAGTGTCATCGGTCGAGAAGCTAAACAACAGTACCGTGACTTGACAGGTCAAGATTTACCAGATGCCCTAGTAGCCTGTGTTGGTGGTGGTTCTAACGCCATTGGGCTCTTCCATCCCTTTGTAGAAGATGAGTCTGTAGCCATGTATGGGGCCGAAGCGGCAGGACTAGGTGTGGATACAGAGCACCACGCAGCGACCTTGACCAAGGGACGTCCAGGTGTCCTCCACGGTTCTCTCATGGATGTGCTCCAAGATGCTCATGGTCAAATTCTTGAAGCCTTCTCTATCTCAGCAGGCTTGGACTATCCTGGTATCGGTCCAGAACATTCTCACTACCACGATATTAAACGTGCAAGCTATGTTCCTGTGACAGACGAAGAAGCCTTGGAAGGATTCCAACTCTTGTCTCGTGTGGAAGGAATTATCCCAGCCTTGGAATCTAGCCATGCCATAGCCTTCGCAGTGAAATTAGCCAAAGAACTTGGACCAGACAAGTCTATGATTGTCTGTCTATCAGGTCGTGGGGACAAGGATGTGGTTCAAGTCAAAGACCGCTTGGAAGCAGACGCAGCAAAGAAGGGAGAAGCTCATGCCTAAGACACTAACAGAAAAATTGAATGCTATAAAAGTAACTGGAAAAGGAATTTTCGTTCCCTATATCATGGCTGGTGACCACGAAAAAGGTTTGGACGGTCTTGCTGAAACAATTCACTTTTTAGAAGATTTGGGTGTTTCGGCTATTGAAGTGGGTATTCCCTTTTCAGACCCTGTTGCAGATGGACCTGTTATAGAAGAAGCTGGCTTGCGTAGTTTAGCCCACGGGACTTCGACACAAGCTTTGGTTGAAACCTTGAAAACCATTGAAACAGAGGTTCCGCTGGTCATCATGACCTACTTCAACCCCCTCTTTCAGTACGGTGTGGAGAACTTTGTCAAAGATTTGGCAGATACAGCGGTTAAGGGCTTGATTATCCCAGACCTGCCTCATGAACATGCCAACTTTGTAGAACCCTTTTTGGCGGACACAGACATCGCCTTGATTCCTCTAGTTAGTTTGACGACAGGGATCGAGCGCCAGAAAGAGTTGATTAAAGGGGCAGAAGGATTCGTCTATGCCGTTGCCATCAATGGGGTGACAGGGAAATCAGGCAATTACTGCGCAGATTTGGACAAGCACTTGGCACAATTGCATCAAGTGGCCGACATCCCAGTATTGACAGGATTTGGCGTATCTAGTCAAGCCGATGTTGAACGCTTCAATGCGGTATCAGATGGTGTTATCGTTGGTTCGAAAATTGTAAAAGCCCTCCACCAAGGAGAGCCGATTCAGGACTTTATCAAACAAGCAGTAGCTTACCAAAAATAATCACACAAGCAGCGAGTAAGAGGAAAGGCACGAAAGGAAGTCTTTCCTTTTTCTTTTGGAGGAGAAAGGCCAGGATGCCTGTCGCCGAAGCAAACTGAATCAAGATGAGTAATTCGGTTGCGCTAAAGATGAGAGCACAAGAAGCTAGAAAGAGAAAATCACCTGCGCCCATGCGGATATCGATAAAATGAGCTAAAATTCCAAGGACAAGGAAGAAGACCATGATCAGATTCCAGCCAGAGCAGACTATTAGGAGTAGATGAAAGACAATCCAGACCAGTAAGGGATATTCCTGATGGCGAAAGTCGTAGATGCCCAAGGTCAAACCAGCAGTGATTAGGATGACTTGTCCCAAGGAAATAAAGCCCCAAGACCAAGATAGAAAGATAAGTCCTAAGCCTAGTTCAAAGAGGACATACCAGACTGGATAAGGAGCCTTGCAGTAGCGACAGCGAAAGCGATTGAGCACCTGCGAGAGAATAGGAATCAAATCTAAGGGACGCAAGCGAGTCTGACAGGAATCGCAGTGACTAGCAGGTTGGATAATGGATTGCTCTGGAAAACGGTCAATGACCAAACCAAGAAAGGAAGCGAGAATGCTCCCGACAAGAAAAAAATAAATATCAATCATACTTATCTATTCGTAAAAAATAGGAGAAGTAGTATAATGGAGAAACATAGATAAGATGGTGAGGCAAAGATGATAATTCGTTTTGAAGAAAAGGTGAGCATAGAAAACGCTCAGCTCGTATGCCAATGGTCCAACTCCCTTGGCAAGGCCTTTCAAGAACAATGGATGGGATCAAAGATTCCTTTTCCACTGACCCTTCAAGTCTTGCAAGACTTGGAAGGAATCTTTTCAATCTTTGATGGACAAGAGTTTGTGGGGCTAATACAAAAAATCAGGCTAGAAGACAGCAATCTTCATATTGGAAGATTTTTTATCAATCCTCAGAAACAGGGGCAAGGCTTAGGTAGCCAGGCTTTAAGAAAATTTGTTAGTTTGGCCTTTGAAAATGAAGACATAGATAGTATTTCTCTAAATGTCTTCGAGGCAAATCAAGTAGCTTACAAGCTTTACCAAAAAGAAGGATTTGAAATCGTTCAAATAGTTGAAGCACCTGTACGAAAATACATCATGAAAAAGGGGAGATAGAAGCAAACAGCCTTGAAATCAATGTTGACTGCGATGATGAACCTGAATCAGCCCCTCAAAAGGGACTGTATATAAATGAACGTTACCAGTGTTTAAAAACTAAAGAATATCAGGCACTTTTATCTTCCAAGGGTAGACAAATTTTCGCTAAACGTAAGATTGATATGAAATCTGTCTTTGGGCAGATAAAGGTTTGTTTGGTTATAAGAGATGTCATCTGAGAGGTGAGCGTAAAGTGAGAATTGACATGGGATTCGTACTCACGGTCAACAACCTGCTGAAATATAATAAGAGAAAGAGGAAAAATTAAAAAGCTAGAGTTCCGCAATTGGAAATCTCTAGCTTTTTGTTTTCTGAGAATCATTTTGACTCAGACTATTTTGACTAATGTTACTAAAAAGATAAAGTAACTTTTAGCCTTATTTATTGTCGCCACTCAACATGTTTTTAACACCTTCGATAGCGCCTTCTACAGCGTCTTTGGCATCTTCAGCAACTTCTTTTACTTTAGAAACAACTTTTTCAGCTGTTCCTTCTTTTTCCATTTTTTCATCACCGATGGCTTTACCAACACCTTCTTTAATAGAACCCTTAGCTTGATTTAATTTTTCTTCTACTGACATGATAATTTCTCCTGTTATATTTATTTTATCTTAGTTTACACGAGTTTTTTCGTGAGATACTACACCAGTTGCTGCACCTTTAACAGCTTCTACGCCTTCGCTAACTTTTTCTTGAACAGTTGAGAAACCAGATCCAAGACCAGATTTAGCTTTTTCGAATTGTTCTGAAGCGAATTCTCCTGTTGATTCAGCAACGTCAGATACGCGATCTTGAAGGCTTACTGAGTCTGCTTCATGTTGTTCTTTAGTTTTGATGTCGACAACGTTTACGTTGATTTCAACAACTTCCAAGTCAGTCATTTTAGCAACTTCTGAAGATACGATTTCTCTGATTTCTGAATATAAAGCTGGAACATTTTTTTGGTACTCAGCAATAATGTTTAAGTCAACTGCAACTTGTGTTTTACCAACTTCTACGTTAACACCACTTGTTACGTCATCGCTGTTAACGATTTTTTCTTTAAGATTTGAGAAGAAACCACCGTCGATTCCCAAAAGACCTGAAACGTTTTCTAGTGACAGACCAATGATTTTTTGGATAACTTTATCTTCGTAAGTAAGTTCCCCTTTGATTTTGTGAGCTACAACAGTAGCATCTTTCTTTTCTACGTTAGTATTAATGTTTTTTTCGTTTGACATATGAAACTCCTTTAATTAAATTAGTAATTTTTATTTTTTTATTTATCTATATAGTTTTTTTCGATATATAATCCAGCTGCAACTCCCAGTGCTCCTAAAATCAATACAAATATTGTTTTGAAGAAGCCAAAGGAGATAATCAAACAAGCGAGAAATACGCCTATGAGACCTGCGATTATTGGATATCGATATTGTTTAAGCCATTCCATTTTTTACTTCCTTACTTCACACGACTAACAGTCTTTTTGTTTTGAGGTTTTGGTTTAGGCTGGTAGTCTTTTACTAGAACTTCTAGTTTAACCTGACGCTCAATACCAAAAAACTGCTTCAATCCATTAGTTATTTCATTTTGAATTAGTTGGCATCTGTCAGCGATGTTGTCCGAGGGAAGAATTTTACCTTCTACATGAACGAAACATTGATTTTTTCGTAAATTTACATGAACAGTTGGGTTCTCGATCAATCCATGATCACTCACCAAACTTCTAACAAAACCTTCGATTGCTGAATTCTTTAATTTCAATGTATCGTTTTTAGTTTCAAGTTGAATTTCCAAATAACGTTTAGGATAAAACAACACAACTAACATCGATGACAAAACTAAAGTTGATAGAGCCACTATCCCCCAGAATATATATCTAGAGAGATAAAATTCAACGAAATGATTCTGTCTCCAGCTAAATAGCTGAATGCCTAGATCACTAACTTGATGATAATCTATCAAAACAGGAAGGAAAATTGTCAAGATTAAAATACAGAAAATAATTAAAAGTATTTTCTTTGTTTTTGACATATACAATCCTTTCGATTTAACATTAAACTATTTTTACCCGTCTAATCTATTTAAAAATAGTTTATTCTACAAGTAATTATTTTTTACCTGTAAAGAATGATACTACAGTAACAACAATTGCTGCTCCTGCAATAGATGGGATCAAAGCCATTCCAGCGATGGATGGGCCTCAACTACCTAAAAGGGATTGTCCTACAGATGACCCGACTAAACCAGCGAATACATTTGCGACGATTCCCATAGAACTACCTTTTTTAGTGATTCTACCTGCTACAAGTCCAATAAGACCTCCAGCAATGATTGAGCACAATATTGCTTACCCTCCTTTTTTATTTTAATATCAAAAAATAAATCAATTCCTTTGATTATTACTATTGTATAATTTTAATATAAAAAAATCAAATTCTTTGATTGTTGCTATTATATAATTTT
>CAUQIP010000036.1:0-18318 GCA_963518235.1 uncultured Streptococcus sp.
CCATGATTGAGGAGCAAAACTTCGATATTAGAACTATTACCATGGGGATTTCCCTTTTGGACTGTATCGATCCAGATATCAATCGTGCTGCGGAGAAAATTTATCAAAAGATTACGAGCAAGGCAGCTAATTTAGTGGCTGTTGGCGATGAAATTGCAGCTGAGTTGGGAATTCCTATCGTTAATAAGCGTGTATCGGTGACTCCTATTTCTCTGATAGGGGCAGCGACAGATGCGACGGACTACGTGGTTTTGGCAAAAGCGCTTGATAAGGCTGCGAAAGAGATTGGAGTGGACTTTATTGGTGGTTTCTCTGCCTTGGTACAAAAGGGGTACCAAAAGGGAGATGAGATTCTCATCAATTCTATTCCTCGGGCTTTGGCAGAAACGGACAAGGTCTGCTCGTCAGTCAATATAGGTTCAACCAAGTCTGGTATTAATATGACTGCTGTGGCAGATATGGGACGTATTATCAAGGAAACGGCTAATTTATCTGATATGGGTGCAGCTAAGTTGGTTGTATTTGCTAATGCTGTTGAGGACAATCCGTTTATGGCGGGTGCCTTTCATGGTGTTGGGGAGGCAGATGTTATCATCAATGTCGGAGTTTCTGGTCCTGGTGTGGTCAAGCGTGCCTTGGAAAAAGTTCGTGGAGAGAGCTTTGACGTAGTAGCCGAAACGGTCAAGAAGACTGCCTTCAAGATTACTCGTATCGGTCAATTGGTTGGTCAGATGGCCAGTGAGAGACTGGGTGTGGAGTTTGGTATTGTAGACTTGAGCTTGGCGCCAACTCCTGCGGTTGGAGACTCTGTGGCACGTGTCCTTGAGGAAATGGGACTAGAAACAGTTGGCACGCATGGAACGACTGCTGCCTTGGCTCTCTTGAACGACCAAGTTAAGAAGGGTGGAGTGATGGCCTGCAACCAAGTCGGTGGTTTGTCTGGTGCTTTTATCCCTGTTTCTGAGGATGAGGGAATGATTGCTGCAGTGCAAAATGGCTCTCTTAATTTAGAAAAACTAGAAGCTATGACGGCTATCTGTTCTGTTGGTTTGGATATGATTGCCATTCCAGAAGATACACCTGCTGAAACCATTGCGGCTATGATTGCGGATGAGGCTGCAATTGGTGTCATTAACATGAAAACAACGGCTGTTCGTATCATTCCAAAAGGAAAAGAAGGCGATATGATAGAGTTTGGTGGTCTATTGGGTACTGCACCTGTTATGAAGGTCAATGGAGCTTCGTCTGCTGATTTCATCTCTCGTGGAGGACAAATCCCAGCACCAATTCATAGTTTTAAAAATTAAGAAAATAGGAGAAATTTTAAGTTCTATTTAAGGTTAGCTGTGTATACTATAATCATTAAATAAAGACCTCCTAATATTATTTGAAACAGATAACACTGATTTAGTTTGAATTTGATTTTCATCTAATATCTTTATTTAATGAACTCCTAAACTTTTTCATAATAATCTCCTGCAAAAGTCGCCTGTATGGGTGGCTTTTGTTTTATTATCCATGATATAATAGAAGCAAACGGAGGACGGAAAATGGTAAAAGTACGATTGTATTTAGTACGTCATGGCAAGACTATGTTTAACACGATTGGTCGCGCGCAAGGTTGGAGCGATACTCCCTTAACAGCTGAAGGTGAACGAGGGATTCAAGAATTAGGAATCGGTTTGCGAGAATCTGGTCTACAGTTTGAGCGTGCTTATTCGAGTGATTCTGGTCGCACTATTCAGACAATGGGAATTATCCTTGATGAACTTGGCTTGCAGGGAAAAATCCCTTATCGCATGGACAAGCGTATCAGAGAATGGTGTTTTGGTAGCTTTGACGGAGCCTACGATGGCGATCTTTTCATGGGCATTATTCCTCGTATCTTTAATGTGGACCATGTTCACCAATTGTCGTATGCTGAACTGGCTGAGGGCTTGGTGGAGGTTGATACAGCTGGTTGGGCTGAAGGCTGGGAAAAACTCAGTGGCCGAATCAAGGAAGGTTTTGAAGCGATTGCTAAAGAAATGGAAGAACAAGGTGGAGGCAACGCCCTTGTCGTCAGCCACGGAATGACCATTGGAACCATTGTGTATCTAATTAATGGCATGCATCCGCATGGTCTAGATAATGGTAGCGTGACGCTCCTTGAATATGAGGACGGCAAGTTTAGCGTTGAGGCTGTCGGCGACCGTAGTTACCGAGAACTAGGACGGGAGAAGCTGGAGAAGACAAGTAATTGATAAGAAAAGTTGATTTTATACTTAATGAAAGTTAAAGAACAAACTAGAGGTTGGGAAAAAGTCTTTAAAATAGAAAAAATGCATAATATCAAGATTCTTCAATACGTGATATTATGCATTTTGTTGTGGGAAAATTTACTTCATTTTCTACTGAAATTGAGTTTTTGTCCGACCTTCTAGTTTATTCTAATGTAAAACGGAAATGCTTTGAAACTGTTCCATAAAAATTATAGATTTTATAGGAAGAATAGGAATATTTAGATGCTTATACTCAATGAAAATCAAAGAGAAAACTAGGAAGCTAGCCGCAGGCTGTACTTGAGTACGGCAAGGTGAAGCTGACGTGGTTTGAATTTGATTTTCGAAGAGTATTAGATTAGAAATAACAATTAATATGATGGTTCAGAAATACCTTCTGATAATCAATAAGATCTTCAGGATGAAGTGCGTTGACTCCATCCATTTCATATTTCCGATTTAATAAACGATATTTGTTTTCACCAAATTGATGAAAAGGGAGTAGTTGAACCTGGTCGATATTTAATGAGTTAAATAGAGTAGCGAATTCTTCTGCATCCTCTAAACTATTATTAAAATCAGGAATAACTGGGATTCTTAAAACGATAGTTTTCTTTTGAGAAAAAGCATAATGAATGTTTTTAATAATCATTTGATTAAAAACCCCGGTCACTTTTTTATGTTTTATAGAATTATAATGTTTTAAGTCGGTGTAGATAAAATCTACATATTGGATTAAATCAATAAATTTTTCATGATCAACAAAGGCAGTAGTTTCAATTGCAGTATGTATGTGATGCTCTTTGGCTGACTTTAAGATAGCTTTAGCAAATTCAAACTGAGCAAATATTTCACCTCCAGATAAAGTTAAACCTCCACCGGATTCTTCGTAAAATTCTTTGTCTTTCAATACTTCTGTAATAATTTCTTCTACAGTTTTTTCTTCACCGACTAAAGTGAATTTCTCACGTTGAGCATCTTTCATTTTTTCAGGTTTCATTCTTTGAGATTCAGGATTAGAACACCATGGGCAGCGCAGAGGACATCCTTTTAAAAAAACAGTTGTACGAATGCCTGGACCGTCATGAATTGAAAAGTGTTGAATATTAAAAATAATTCCTTTAGATACTTCCATAATAGTTCCTCCTTTTCATAATTCTATCCTATCACAAAAACGAAAGAAAAACAATTACGAACGAAAGTTTAATTTGTTGTTTTTTGCTATTTATTTTGGTAGAATAAAACGGAGGTGTAAAATGAAAAGATTGGAACAAATTATTAAATTAGTATCAGAATATGAAAAGATTGATGTTAATACATTATCGGAAAAATTAAATGTATCGAAAGTAACGATTAGAAAAGATTTAGATAAACTAGAGTCAAAAGGCTTATTACACAGAGAGCATGGATATGCTGTATTAAATAGTGGAGATGACTTAAACGTACGTTTGTCAATTAATTATGAAATTAAGAGAAAAATTGTTCAAGAAGCAGTAAAATTGGTATCAGATAATGAAACAATAATGATAGAATCTGGTTCAACCTGTGCTTTACTTGCTGAGGAAATTTGCAAGCAAAAAAGAAATGTCACTATTGTAACAAATTCATTTTTTATAGCAAATTTTGTAAGAGGTTATGATTCATGTCGTGTTATTGTTCTTGGTGGAGAGTTTCAGAAAGATTCACAGGTTACCGTAGGACCTTTATTAAAAGAAATGATACAGACTTTTCATGTGCGTCAAGCTTTTGTTGGGACAGATGGCTACGATAAAGAGATGGGCTTTACAGGAAAAGATTTAATGCGCAGTGAGGTAGTTCAATATATTTCAGCAGCGTCGGATAAAGTCATTGTGCTAACTGACTCAAGTAAATTTGATAAAAGGGGTACGGTAAGAAGATTTGCTTTAAGTCAAGTCTATGAAGTAATAACAGACGAAAAACTTTCTAAACAAAATATAGCTACATTAGAAAATGCTGGGATAATGGTTAAGGTAGTTTCGTAAGAGGTTAAGTGTATGAATCAAGATAGGAATAAACTGCTCTCTAAAATTGCTTATCTGTATTATATTGAAAACTTAAATCAGTCACAAATAGCAGCAAAATTAGGAATTTATAGAACCTCTATTAGTAGAATGTTAACAGAAGCAAGGAATGCAGGAATTGTTAAAATTGAAATAGAGAATTTTGATACAAATATGTTTAAGTTGGAAAATTATGTAAAAGAAAAATATAGTTTGGAAAGTTTAGAAATTATTCCAAATGAATTTGATGATACTCCAACAATTTTATCTGAAAGAATTTCTCAAGTTGCAGCAGGCGTCCTTAGGAATCTAATTGATGATAATATGAAAATTGGCTTTTCTTGGGGGAAAAGTTTAAGTAATTTAGTAGATTTAATTCACAGCAAAAGTGTCCGAAATGTTCATTTCTATCCTCTAGCAGGTGGTCCTAGTCACATACACGCTAAATACCATGTGAATACACTGATTTATGAAATGTCTAGAAAATTTCATGGAGAGTGTACATTTATGAATGCAACAATTGTGCAAGAAAATAAATTGTTAGCAGATGGTATTTTGCAATCAAGATATTTTGAAGATTTGAAAAATAGTTGGAAAGATTTAGATATAGTTGTGGTTGGGATTGGTGATTTTAGTAATAAAGGAAAACATCAATGGTTAGACATGCTTACAGAGGATGACTTTAAAGAATTGACAAAAGTTAAAACTGTAGGGGAAATTTGTTGTCGATTCTTTGATTCAAAAGGTAAAGAAGTTTATGAGAACTTACAGGAAAGAACGATAGCAATCTCTTTGGAAGATTTAAAAAATATTCCTCAAAGTTTAGCTGTTGCTTATGGTGATACGAAAGTATCTGCGATTCTTTCTGTCTTGCGTGCTAATCTAGTAAATCATCTGATTACAGATAAAAATACAATTTTAAAAGTTTTAGAAGAAGATGGTGATTTTTCTTTTCGAAATATTTTATGCGAGTGAAAATGATAGACTGATATCAGTTTATCGTTTTTTTTTTAATCAATTGCACATTTGTGCTTATATAAATAAAAATAGTTTATTTGTTGTTTTTAGATTGACAAGTTTATTATGTAGTTGTATTCTATAGTTACAAAAGAAAATTTTAAAATTTCAAATGAAAAAAGCTTTTTACATAGTGAAATGAGGAGGAATTTATGGAAATTATTGTTCCAGATCAAATTATCATGGGTTTAATTTTATATGCTGGCGATGCGAAACAGCATATTTATAAAGCGTTAGATTATATAAAAAACGGTACATGTGAACGATGTGAAGAAGAAATCCAGTTAGCTGATGCAGCCTTATTAGAAGCCCATAATCTACAAACAAAATTCTTGGCACAGGAAGCGTCTGGTACAAAGACAGAAATAACAGCTCTCTTTGTTCATTCACAAGATCATCTCATGACTAGTATGACGGAGATTAATTTAATCAAAGAAATTATTAGTTTGAGAAAAGAACTTCATAAAAAATAATACTAGAGTATTAACATAGAGGAGGAAAATATAATGGTGAAGATTGGTTTGTTTTGTGCAGCAGGCTTTTCTACTGGTATGCTTGTAAATAATATGAAAATTGCAGCTCAATCTAGTGGAGTTGAGGCAGAAATAGAGGCGTTTTCTCAGTCTAAATTAGCGGATTATGCCCCAAATCTAGATGTTGCACTGTTGGGGCCTCAAGTTGCTTATACATTAGATAAATCAAAAGAAATTTGTGATAAGTGTGATGTTCCGATAGCTGTTATTCCGATGATGGACTATGGTATGTTAGATGGGAAAAAAGTATTAGATTTAGCCCTATCTTTAATTAGTGGGTAAGAAAAGGAGATTTATTATGGCAAAGGTAGATGTTCAAAAAATCATTGCACCGATGATGAAGTTTGTGAATATGCGTGGTATTATAGCTCTAAAAGATGGTATGTTAGCAATTTTGCCATTGACAGTAGTTGGTAGTTTATTCTTGATTATGGGACAATTGCCGTTTGAAGGATTAAATAAGAGCATTGCTAGTGTATTTGGAGCAAATTGGACAGAGCCGTTTATGCAAGTATATTCAGGAACTTTTGCGATTATGGGTCTAATTTCTTGTTTTTCAATTGCCTATTCTTATGCTAAGAATAGCGGAGTAGAGGCTTTGCCAGCTGGGGTTCTATCTGTATCTGCATTCTTTATTTTGCTAAGATCATCTTATATCCCTAAACAAGGTGAGGCAATTGGGGATGCTATTAGTAAAGTTTGGTTTGGAGGTCAAGGAATTATCGGTGCTATCATTATAGGTTTGGTAGTAGGAAGTATTTATACCTTCTTTATAAAGAGAAAAATTGTTATTAAGATGCCAGAACAAGTTCCACAAGCTATTGCGAAACAGTTTGAAGCAATGATTCCAGCATTTGTAATTTTCTTACTTTCTATGATTGTATATATTTTAGCGAGCTCATTGACTAATGGCGGAACATTCATAGAAATGATTTATTCTGCTATTCAAGTTCCATTGCAAGGTTTAACTGGATCTTTGTATGGTGCAATTGGAATTGCATTCTTTATATCATTTTTGTGGTGGTTTGGTGTTCATGGACAATCGGTAGTAAATGGAGTAGTGACAGCTCTGCTTTTATCTAATCTTGATGCTAATAAAGCTATGTTAGCCTCTGGGAATCTATCATTAGAAAATGGTGCACATATTGTTACTCAACAATTTTTAGATTCATTTTTAATTCTATCTGGTTCAGGGATTACGTTTGGACTTGTAGTTGCGATGCTTTTTGCAGCAAAATCAAAACAATACCAAGCCTTAGGAAAAGTTGCAGCTTTTCCAGCAATATTTAACGTAAATGAGCCAGTTGTATTTGGATTTCCGATTGTCATGAATCCAGTTATGTTTGTACCTTTCATTCTTGTTCCTGTACTTGCAGCTGTGATAGTATATGGAGCTATTGCAACAGGTTTCATGCAGCCATTCTCAGGGGTAACATTGCCTTGGAGCACCCCAGCTATTATATCAGGATTTATGGTTGGTGGATGGCAAGGAGTTATTACTCAGCTGGTGATATTAGCGATGTCTACATTAGTTTATTTCCCATTCTTTAAAGTACAGGATCGTTTAGCTTATCAGAATGAAGCATGATAATTCTAAAAAAACATTTGTGTATTATCATTAAACACACACATTTGTGCTAAAAATTAGAGAGTTAAAGTTTTTCTAGTTAAAAGCTTGAAATTTTCTAAAAAACCAGGTATTATATTTTCGAAAGAAACAAAAATATTTTCGAAAGAAAGGTGCTTATTATGGTAAATAAAGAAGTAGCAAGAACGACAATTAAGACAGAATATTTTGGTAGCCTTACTGAAAGGATGAACAAATATCGAGAAGATGTTTTAAATAAAAAACCTTATATTGATGCTGAGAGAGCGGTTCTAGCAACACGCGCTTATGATCGATATAAGGAACAACCTAATGTCCTAAAACGCGCCTATATGCTGAAAGAAATTTTGGAAAATATGACTATCTATATCGAAGAAGAATCTATGATTGCGGGAAATCAAGCTTCTTCCAATAAAGATGCTCCTATTTTTCCAGAATATACGCTAGAATTTGTTCTCAATGAGTTGGATCTTTTTGAAAAGCGTGATGGAGATGTTTTCTATATTACTGAAGAAACAAAAGAACAACTTAGAAGTATTGCTCCGTTTTGGGAAAATAATAATTTACGTGCTAGAGCTGGTGCCTTGTTACCTGAAGAAGTGTCTGTTTATATGGAAACAGGATTCTTCGGTATGGAAGGTAAGATGAATTCTGGAGATGCTCATTTAGCAGTTAACTATCAGAAACTGTTGCAATTTGGTTTAAGAGGTTTTGAAGAGCGGGCTCGTAAAGCGAAAGCAGCGCTAGATTTAACAGATCCAGCAAGTATTGATAAATATCATTTTTACGACTCTATCTTTATCGTAATCGATGCTATTAAAGTATATGCAAATCGCTTTGTTGATCTTGCTAAAAGTTTAGCCGAAAATGCAAATCCTAAACGTAAGAAAGAATTACTTGAGATTGCAGATATTTGCTCTCGAGTCCCATATGAACCGGCAACTACTTTTGCAGAAGCTATTCAATCAGTTTGGTTTATTCAATGTATTTTACAAATTGAATCTAATGGCCACTCTCTTTCATATGGTCGTTTTGATCAATATATGTATCCATATATGAAGGCAGATTTAGAAAGTGGTAAAGAAACAGAAGATAGCATTGTTGAACGTCTGACAAATCTTTGGATTAAGACAATTACAATTAATAAGGTTCGCAGTCAAGCACATACATTTTCTTCAGCAGGAAGTCCTTTATATCAAAATGTTACAATTGGTGGACAGACTCGAGATAAGAAGGATGCTGTTAACCCATTATCTTATTTGGTATTAAAATCAGTTGCACAAACTCATCTACCGCAACCTAATCTAACTGTACGTTACCATGCAGGTTTAGATGCTCGTTTCATGAATGAGTGTATTGAAGTGATGAAACTTGGTTTTGGTATGCCTGCATTTAATAATGATGAGATTATTATTCCTTCTTTTATTGCAAAAGAAGTATTGGAAGATGATGCTTATGATTACAGTGCCATTGGATGTGTTGAAACGGCAGTTCCAGGGAAATGGGGCTATCGTTGCACAGGTATGAGTTATATGAACTTCCCTAAGGTTCTACTTATCACGATGAATGATGGAATTGATCCGGCTTCGGGTAAACGGTTTGCACCAAGCTTTGGACATTTTAAGGATATGAAGAACTTTTCTGAATTAGAAAATGCTTGGGATAAAACACTAAGATATTTGACACGAATGAGTGTTATTGTTGAAAATTCTATTGATTTATCATTGGAACGAGAAGTTCCTGATATTCTATGTTCAGCATTGACTGATGATTGTATTGGTCGTGGAAAACACCTTAAAGAAGGTGGAGCAGTATATGATTATATATCAGGTTTGCAAGTTGGAATTGCAAATTTGTCGGATTCATTAGCTGCAATTAAAAAATTGGTATTTGAGGAAGAACGTATAAGCCCAAGTCAGCTTTGGCATGCACTGGAAACAGATTATGCCGGAGAAGAAGGTAAGGTCATTCAAGAAATGTTGATTCATGATGCACCTAAGTACGGTAATGATGATGATTATGCTGACAAATTGGTTACTGCTGCTTATGACATTTATGTTGATGAAATTGCTAAATATCCTAATACACGTTATGGAAGAGGTCCTATTGGAGGAATTCGTTATTCAGGAACATCTTCTATCTCAGCCAACGTAGGGCAGGGACGTGGAACATTAGCAACGCCAGATGGACGCAACGCGGGTACACCGTTAGCAGAGGGTTGTTCACCATCACATAATATGGATCAACACGGCCCTACATCTGTTTTAAAATCTGTTTCAAAATTACCAACAGATGAAATCGTAGGTGGGGTTCTCTTAAATCAGAAAGTAAATCCTCAAACGTTAGCCAAAGAAGAAGATAAATTAAAACTAATTGCTTTGTTACGAACATTCTTTAATCGTTTACATGGGTACCATATTCAATACAATGTTGTTTCCAGAGAGACGTTGATTGACGCTCAGAAACATCCTGAAAAACACAGAGACTTAATTGTTCGTGTTGCAGGATACTCTGCATTCTTCAATGTTCTTTCTAAGGCGACCCAAGATGATATTATAGGACGTACTGAGCATACATTGTAAAATAAAGAGGTTCTTTTTATGGAATTTATGCTTGACACATTAAATTTAGATGAGATTAAAAAGTGGTCTGAAATTTTACCGCTAGCTGGGGTAACTTCAAATCCCACTATTGCAAAAAGAGAGGGTTCTATTAATTTTTTTGAACGAATCAAAGATGTAAGAGAATTGATTGGCTCTGCACCCTCTATTCATGTTCAGGTGATTTCTCAAGATTTTGAAGGCATCTTAAAGGATGCTCATGAAATTCGTAGACAAGCAGGAGATGATATATTTATCAAAGTACCTGTTACTCCGGCTGGATTACATGCAATAAAGGTGCTAAAAAAAGAGGGCTATCCTATCACTGCAACAGCTATTTATACAGTTATTCAGGGATTATTAGCTATTGAAGCAGGAGCCGATTACCTAGCTCCATATTATAATAGAATGGAAAATCTGAACATTGATTCAAATTCTGTCATTCGTCAATTAGCTCTTACTATTGATAGACAGAACTCTCCTAGTAAGATTTTAGCTGCATCCTTTAAAAATGTAGCACAAGTAAATAATGCTTTAGCTGCAGGTGCGCATGCTGTTACAGCAGGAGCAGATGTTTTTGAATCAGCTTTCGCCATGCCATCTATCCAAAAGGCGGTTGATGATTTTTCTGACGACTGGTTTGTTACTCAACATAGTCGTTCCATTTAGGTAGAAAGGAAACAAACATGAGAATTTTTGCTAGTCCTTCGAGATATATTCAAGGGGAAAATGCCTTGTTCGAAAATGCCAAATCAATATTGGATTTGGGGAATCGTCCTATTCTATTATGTGATCAGTTGGTTTATGATATTGTTGGAAAACGATTTGAAGATTACCTACATAGGTATGGTTTCCATATTGTTCTAGCCCAGTTTAATGGTGAAGCTTCTGACAATGAAATCAATCGAGTTGTTGCCTTGGCTGAGAAAGAAAATTGTGATAGTATTATCGGTCTTGGTGGTGGAAAGACGATTGATAGTGCAAAAGCTATTGCAGATTTGATTGAAAAGCCTGTTATTATTGCTCCAACAATTGCATCGACTGACGCACCTGTATCTGCTTTATCTGTTATTTATACAGATGAAGGTGCATTTGATCATTATCTATTTTATTCTAAAAATCCAGATTTAGTTTTGGTTGATACAAAAGTTATTTCACAAGCTCCTAAGCGTTTATTAGCGTCTGGTATTGCAGATGGTTTAGCAACTTGGGTTGAGGCGCGTGCAGTTATGCAGGCAAATGGAAAAACTATGTTAGGACAACAACAAACGTTGGCTGGAGTTGCAATTGCGAAGAAATGTGAAGAAACGCTGTTTGCAGATGGTTTACAGGCTATGGCAGCTTGTGAAGCTAAAGTGGTGACACCAGCATTAGAAAATATTGTGGAAGCTAATACTTTATTGAGTGGCCTAGGTTTTGAAAGTGGAGGATTAGCTGCGGCGCATGCGATTCATAATGGTTTTACTGCATTGACAGGTGACATTCATCATTTAACACATGGTGAAAAAGTAGCTTATGGAACTTTGGTACAACTATTATTGGAAAATAGACCTAAAGAAGAACTTGATAAGTATATTGAGTTTTACAAAAAAATTGGTATGCCAACAACTCTAAAAGAAATGCATTTAGATCAAGTTGGATATGATGATTTAATAAAAGTTGGTAAACAAGCAACTATGGAGGGTGAGACAATCCATCAGATGCCGTTTAAGATTTCGCCTTCAGATGTTGCTCAAGCTATCATCGCTGTAGACGCCTATGTAAATTCAAAATAAACAATAAGGACTACTGTTTTCCAAATGGTAGTCTTTTATTGATCCTCGTATTGAATCCGACGTTCTTCATAAATCAAAAAGCGACATAGGTTGTCGGCTATTTATTATAAATACATTAATTAGCATTCCAGTCGTATCTTCGGTCTAAAATTAGTATTTTGTGTTATAAGAGATAAGCTTCTTGTTTTGCTCTTTGATTTCTCGCATAACAATAAGATAAAAAAGTGAGTGATAGAGCAATCCATAGTCATCAAAATTAATGAGATACAGTATACAGTTTTTTCTTTTAACACATTTCAAATTCCCTCAAAAATGGTATAATAGTAACATCACAAAATTGGAGAGAGACCATGAGTTTTTACAATCATAAAGAAATTGAGCCTAAGTGGCAGGGCTACTGGGCAGAACATCATACATTTAAGACAGGAACAGATGCATCAAAACCGAAGTTTTATGCTCTTGATATGTTCCCTTATCCATCTGGAGCGGGTCTGCACGTAGGACACCCAGAAGGCTACACAGCGACAGATATCCTCAGCCGTTTCAAACGTGCGCAAGGTTACAATGTCCTTCACCCAATGGGTTGGGATGCTTTTGGTTTGCCTGCAGAGCAATACGCTATGGATACAGGTAATGACCCAGCAGAATTTACAGCGGAAAATATTGCCAACTTCAAACGCCAAATCAATGCGCTTGGATTTTCTTATGACTGGGATCGTGAAGTCAATACAACAGATCCAAACTACTATAAGTGGACGCAATGGATTTTCACTAAGCTTTACGAAAAAGGCTTGGCCTATGAAGCAGAAGTACCAGTAAACTGGGTGGAGGAATTGGGAACAGCCATCGCCAACGAAGAGGTTCTTCCTGACGGAACTTCTGAGCGTGGGGGTTATCCAGTTGTCCGCAAACCAATGCGCCAATGGATGCTCAAAATCACGGCCTATGCAGAGCGCTTGCTCAATGACTTAGATGAACTAGATTGGCCGGAGTCTATCAAGGATATGCAACGCAACTGGATTGGGAAATCAACTGGTGCCAATGTAACCTTCAAGGTTAGGGGAACTGATAAGGAATTTACTGTCTTTACCACTCGTCCTGATACCCTTTTCGGTGCGACTTTCACTGTTTTGGCTCCTGAGCATGAATTAGTAGACGCTATCGTAAGTTCAGAGCAAGCAGAGGCAGTAGCAAACTACAAACACCAAGCTAGCTTGAAATCAGACTTGGCTCGTACAGACCTTGCCAAAGAAAAAACTGGTGTTTGGACTGGTGCTTATGCTGTAAACCCTGTTAACGGTAAAGAAATCCCAATCTGGATTGCCGACTACGTATTGTCTAGCTATGGAACAGGTGCTGTCATGGCTGTGCCTGCCCACGATCAACGTGACTGGGAATTTGCCAAACAATTTGACCTTCCAATCGTCGAAGTACTTGAAGGTGGAAACGTTGAAGAAGCTGCCTACACAGAAGATGGCCTTCATGTCAATTCAGACTTCCTAGATGGACTCAACAAAGAAGACGCTATTGCTAAGATTGTGGCTTGGTTGGAAGAAAAAGGCTGTGGACAAGAGAAGGTTACCTACCGTCTCCGCGACTGGCTCTTTAGCCGTCAACGTTACTGGGGTGAGCCAATTCCTATCATTCATTGGGAAGATGGAACTTCAACAGCTGTCCCTGAAAGTGAATTGCCACTTGTCTTGCCTGTAACCAAGGATATCCGTCCTTCAGGTACTGGTGAAAGTCCACTAGCTAACTTGACAGATTGGCTTGAAGTGACTCGTGAAGATGGTGTCAAAGGTCGTCGTGAAACCAACACCATGCCACAATGGGCAGGTTCAAGCTGGTACTACCTCCGCTATATCGACCCACACAATACTGAGAAATTGGCTGATGAGGATCTTCTCAAACAATGGTTGCCAGTAGATATCTACGTGGGTGGTGCAGAGCATGCCGTTCTTCACTTGCTTTACGCTCGTTTCTGGCACAAATTCCTCTACGACCTTGGTGTTGTTCCAACAAAAGAGCCATTCCAAAAACTCTTTAACCAAGGAATGATTTTGGGAACCAGCTACCGTGACCACCGTGGAGCTCTTGTAGCGACTGACAAGGTTGAAAAACGTGACGGTTCTTTCTTCCATATGGAAACAGGGGAAGAGTTGGAGCAAGCGCCAGCCAAGATGTCTAAATCGCTCAAGAACGTTGTTAATCCAGACGACGTGGTGGAGCAATATGGTGCCGATACCCTTCGTGTTTATGAAATGTTCATGGGCCCACTTGATGCTTCCATCGCTTGGTCAGAAGAAGGTCTGGAAGGAAGTCGTAAATTCCTTGACCGTGTTTACCGTTTGATTACAAGTAAGGAAATTATTGCGGAAAACAATGGTGCTCTTGACAAGGTTTATAACGAAACCGTTAAAGCTGTCACAGAGCAAATCGAGTCCATGAAATTCAACACAGCTATTGCCCAACTTATGGTCTTTGTCAACGCTGCCAACAAGGAAGGCAAACTCTATGTAGGCTACGCCAAAGGCTTTATTCAATTGATTGCTCCATTTGCACCTCACTTGGCAGAAGAGCTCTGGCAAACTGTTGCAGCAACAGGTGAATCAATCTCTTACGTGGCTTGGCCAACATGGGACGAAAGTAAATTGGTTGAAGACGAAATCGAAATCGTTGTCCAAATCAAAGGAAAAGTTCGTGCCAAACTCATGGTTGCTAAAGATCTATCACGCGAAGAATTGCAAGAAATTGCTCTAGCGGATGAAAAAGTCAAAGCAGAAATTGACGGTAAGGAAATTGTGAAAGTGATTGCGGTACCGAATAAATTGGTTAATATTGTTGTGAAATAAGATAGGAATCCTTCAGAGTAGAATCTGGGGGATTTTTTGAATGAAAAATATAATTCTGTTTCCATCATCTCACCACTTAACCTCTCATTTTAACCACTTATCTCAAAAGTCGATTTTTCTTTCATACTTTTTGTTAAACTGGTGAGGTAAAGAGGAGGAAATAAATATGATTTTACAAGCTAAACATTTGACTAAACGTTACGGCGATCATATGGCTGTTGACGATATTCAGTTAGAGTTTGAAAAAGGGAGTTTTAATGCTATTTTGGGTCCAAATGGTGCAGGAAAATCAACCACCATTTCCATGTTAATCGGTTTGAAAAAGCCGACAAAAGGTCAGATTCGATATGCGCCAAATACGAAAATAGGAGTTGTTTTTCAAGCTAGTGTACTGGATGAGATGTTGACGGTTAGAGAAAATCTTACGATTCGTGCTCAACAGTATAAGGAGATTGTAGCAAGTCGTGTGGATGATTTAATCCATCAACTGGGTTTGACTGCTTTCCAGAAACAACTATATGGGACTTTGTCAGGTGGGCAAAAACGTAGGGTTGATATTGCGCGTGCTCTTCTTTCACAGCCAGATATTCTTTTCTTAGATGAACCAACGACAGGTCTAGATATTCAGACTCGCAAAGCCATTTGGGATTTACTATCTCGACTACAAAAGGATGAAGGGATGACTATTATCTTAACGACTCATTATCTGGATGAAGCGGATGAAGCGGATCAGATTTATATCGTTGATCATGGGAAAGTGATTGCGCAAGGTTCTGCGACGGCTATTAAAAGTCAGTATGCATCTAATATTCTAAAAATTCGTTTTAAAGAAATGAAGGATTTAGAAAAGTTGCTACAGACTGGAATGATAGTAAAGGAAGAAAATGAGCTGGAATATCTTTTTTATCCAAGGACATCACTGGAAGCTATTGAATATTTGGCAAAAGTACGAGAAGAAATTGATTCTTTTGAGTTTCGTCCAGGTACCATGGATGATGCCTTTATTGCACTTACAGGAAGAGAGGTTCGCTAATGTTGGCTTTATTGAAACGGAATTTTATCTTATATTTTCGTAATCGTTCAGGAGTATTTTTCTCATTATTGGGGGCACTGATTTCCTTCCTCCTTTATATCATTTTTTTGCAGAAGAACTTGACGGATGCTTGGTCCCAACTCCCTGATAATACGAACCTTTTAAATAACTGGCTGATGGGTGGGACCTTGGCTGTGACGGGGATTACAACTAGTTTTACGGCTCTTACACAAATGGTACAGGATCGTGAAAATCAAGTAGATCAAGATCTTTTCTTGACAGATTTAGGTAGCTGGGGTTTACAGGTGTCCTATCTAATCAGTAGTATTGCCATCTCTTTTGTCATGCAGGTGTTTATGTTTGCTGTTATGGGGCTTTATTTTAAAGAAAGTCCAGTTATCAGTCATTTACCGGAAATTGCTTTGATTATGTTGTTAAGTAGTCTGCTTTCAAGTTTGATAAATATTCTCTTGATTTATCGTTTTCAATCTGTAGATAGTCTTGGCAAACTGGCAACTATAGTGGGAACTGCTTCTGGATTTTTAGTAGGAACTTATGTCCCTATTGGAGTTTTACCTGATTTTGCACAGATTATCATGAAGTGTACCCCTGCAACTTATATTGCTTCTCTTTATCGACAAATTTTAATGAAAGAACCATTAGAGACCGCATTTACAGGAAATAGCAGCTTGTTAAAGGAATTTCAAGCAAAAATGGGAATCCAAATCAACTGGCAAGAACTATTGACAAAGGAAGAGACATACTTTATAGTGGTTATTATCAGTCTCGTCGCTATTCTTCTTTGGCTTTTATTTGTTAAAGTGTTTAGCAGGAGAAAATAAAGGTATATTGGAGAGAAAATGAAGATTCGTTTTGAAATGAAGGCAGAGTTTTCAGAAAAGGACCCACATATTGTAATTCAGGCAGCTCAGTTAACCGGCCAAGCAAGGGAAATCATGGAGTATTTAGAACAATTTTCAACGACCAATCAGGTGGCCATTCCTATTCGAACGGATGATTATCTGGTTATGGTGAAAATTGAGGATCTTATTCTAGCTGATATTGACAAGAATTTATTAACCATTTATACGGTAGATGGGATTTATAAAACTAAGGAAACATTGATAAACTTTCAGAATCGGATTAATCGGCGTAACTTTATACAGATATCGCGCCATTCAATTATAAACATTGATCATTTAGAGTCATTATCGGATAGCTTTTCAGGGAACATGATGGCTAAAATGACTCGGGGCATAAAATCTAGTGTGAGTCGGAAATACGTTAAGTCCTTAATGAATTATCTAGGTTTATAGGAGAAAATCATGAAACGATTAATTGATCATTTTGTATCGGGAATGCGTACGGCTTCCTTCTTTTATTTGAGTATGATGTTATTAGCTCAGTGTTATCCAGGTATTACCTATCCTGAACCAATGATAAAAAATATTCTAGCTCTGTTTTTAATGGGTGGAATTATGGGGGTATTGACTTTAATACTTGAAAAGTTAGAGTTTCTTGCTTTTAGTATACGTGTAGGAGTTCATTTATTAGTGACGGCTACTATCTTAGTATTGACCTCTCTATTTTTTGGTTGGGGTTCAGCCTTGTGGAGTCCCTTGCTTTGGTTCTTTTTCTTGTTAATTTATGGATTGATATGGTTGTATCAAATCTGGCAAACTCATAAACTCACCCAACGAATTAATCAAGCCTTAGAGGATAAAAGACAGAAAACGGATCACTAATATAGTGTTGAGGATGAAGTTTGAAGACAGTGCCAGTTTCCAAAGAGAACAATTTGTGATATAGTATTTTCAGCGTAAAACAAGGAGAAGAAAAATGCCAGTAAATGAATATGGTCAGATGATTGGGGAATCAATGGAAGGTTATACACATGGTGAAATGCCTTCGATTGATTTCTTAGAAGGGCGTTATGCTAGGGTAGAGGCTCTTTCGGTGGAAAAGCATGCGGAGGATTTATTAGCTGTTTATGGTCCAGATACTCTGCGGGAGATGTGGACTTACCTCTTTCAGGAGTCAGTGGCAGATATGGAGGAGCTGGTTAGCCTTTTAAATCAGATGTTGGCTCGTAAGGATCGCTTCTACTATGCGATTGTAGACAAGGCAACTGATAAGGCTTTGGGAACATTTTCTCTCATGCGCATTGACCAGAATAACCGAGTGATAGAAGTGGGAGCTGTCACTTTTTCTCCAGAGCTAAGGGGCACACGGATAGGAACTGAAGCTCAGTATCTCCTAGCTCGCTATGTTTTTGAGGAGCTTAACTATCGTCGCTACGAGTGGAAATGTGATTCTCTTAATCTGCCATCCAGACGAGCTGCGGAGCGTTTGGGATTTGTCTATGAAGGAACCTTCCGTCAGGCAGTCGTTTATAAGGGACGTACGAGAGATACGGATTGGTTGTCTATGATTGATAAGGACTGGCCTCAAGTCAAAACTCGTTTGGAAGCATGGTTGGCGCTTGAAAATTTTGATAAAAATGGACGACAGTACAAGAGCTTGAGAGAGTTTTAAGAGGTGTTGAGATGATTACTATTAAAAAGAAAGAAATTGTCAAGCTAGAGGATGTTTTGCATCTCTATCAGGCTGTCGGTTGGAC
>CAUQIP010000037.1:0-18135 GCA_963518235.1 uncultured Streptococcus sp.
TTGGAGCTTCTTCACCAGTCAATCCTTCTAATGCTGTTTTCGCTTGTGTTAAAGCGTCTTTATTAGCTGGATCTTTTAGTGTTGCTACTGCTTCTGCTAGTTTAGCTTTTACCGCATTGACTTTTTCTTGTGCTTTCAATGCTTCTACTTCACTTGCATTTGCTCCTTTATCAGCTACATCTTTAGCAGCTTGTTTTGCTGCTTCTAGTTCACCTGACAATTGATCAAACTTCGCATTGTATGCTTCAATACTTTCTGGTGTTTTACCTGCTGTATCTGCTTTCTTCAATGCTTCTGCATCTGTGGCTAAGGTTTGTTTTTGATCTGGTGTTGCTGCTGTTACTAAGCCTGCTTTTGCTTTTTCTAACGCTGCTTTCTTATCGTTTACTTTCGATACTGCTGCTGCAACTTGTTCTGGTGTCGCACTTGCATTGTCTAATACTTTTTGTGCTTCTGTGATTTCTGCTGTTGCTGCTTCTTTAGCTGCTGTATACGCTGCTAGACTGTCTGCTGTCTTACCTGTTGGAGCTTCTTCACCAGTCAATCCTTCTAATGCTGTTTTCGCTTGTGTTAAAGCTGTCGTATCCGCTTTATCTACTAATTTTGCTTTTGCTGCTTCTATAGCTTCTTTCTTTTTATTTACTGCAGCTAATGCTTCATCTACTTCTTCTTTATTTGGATTTTCTTTTGCAACTACTTGTTCAGCCCCTGGAATCACGGAAGAAGCATCATTTTTCGCAGTTGTATAAGCTGTTAAGCTAGCTTCTGTTTTATTTGTTGGAGTTTCTTCATTTTTTAATCGTTTCAATTCTTCTAATGCATTTGATAATGCACCTTTATCGACTAATTCTTCTTTTTGAAGTAATACTTCTTCTAAAATAGATTTATAAGCAACTGTTGTATCTAATGTATCTTTACTTAATAACTCTTTAATTTCTTTTAATTTTGCTTCATATTTATCAATTGATAATTGTGTTTTTCCAATACTATCAGTTACTTTTGAAGCTTCTAATTTATCGTAAATCTTTTGTAAAAGATCTTTAGCGACTGCGTTTGTTTCTTGGGTAATTGAATAATCTATCCCAGTAACTGGTAATGCATATTGTCGGAAGTTTGATTGATAACTCATTCCCAATTCTAAATTATTAGCTGAGCTAATTACTACTTTATAAGTTTTTACACCTGGCGCTAATACAATATCCTTACTTTCAAATGTTCCACCAGAACCTGATTTATACTTAGCCTGAGACATTGTCTCTAAGGCAACATTTTTAGCTTCCTCACTCGTTCCATTAACTTTAACAGAACCTCCCGAACCATTTCTAGCTGCTACAACTGTCATTTCATCATTTTTAATATTTACACCTGGATCAAACTGTGTAGTATAAATCTCATCATTTTTTCCATCAGTAGTATCTAACACTGTCACTTTATATTTTGCACGCGACTTTTCTGCACCTCTGTTATCTTCTACAATACCAGTATAACCTGTTTTAAATTTAATTTTAACTTTACTTCCAGTTTCTGGTGTAAATGACTTAAATGTTTTTTCAATCCCTTCAAATCCTTTTGTACCTTTTGCTACCCAAGCACCTCTTGGCCCACCTTCTCCTGATTCTCTATACAGTGAACCATCAAAAGAGTCATCAGCTCTGTTAGCCTTTGTTCTTACTTTTGAAAGGAAAAGCATATATTTACTACTTTTGTCAAATGATTGCTCTTCTATCCAAGCTGCATTACCACCTGTAACATTGACAGTTTCGACTGGGAAAACTCCCTTATCAGTAGCTTTTGCAATTGCAAATTTCCCATTTTCTCCTACTGCTTTCCAACCACCAAATTCATTGATTTCTATTACATTTCCTGGAGCTACATTTTTCTCATTACCAAGTGTATTCATATCTTTTATTTTTTTGTTATTGTCTACAACATTAGGTAATCTTCTCAATGTTTTTGCTAAAGTTTCTAAATCTGCATTTTCAGCTGGAGCTTTAAAAACCTGGTTCGCAGAAGGATCTGCATCGGTTGTATCTACATCTGTACGGAATGGATTATTGTTATCTAATGCTTTTCCATTACGTTCATCTCTAGAACCTGAGTTTGCAATTGAATTCGTATCTGCTGCTTTCTCAGTATTTGTTGCTTTAACACCTACAGTATCTTTTCCATTTGTAGTATCAACTGCTGGTGCTTCTTTTTTCTTTTCAGATTTTGTTTGCAATTTTGATGTTGCTGTAATTAACTTTCTATATGCTGCAGTTAATTCAGTTTTAGTTGTTGCAGTGCTTAGATCAGTTCTTGCTTCTTCTAAGACAGCTCTAAGATTGTTAACGCTTTCTTCTGTCTTAGTAGCATAGGTTCCTTTAGCAAACTTGCCATCAATTTCTTTGATTAAATCTGTTAATTCTTTCTTATCTAGAGTCTCCACCTTCTGAGGTGCTGATTCTGGAGAAGGACTATTTTCAACTGTTGAAGATTGAGTATTTGTCGCTACTGTTGCAGCAGGACTAGTGGCTACTGTATTCCCTTCGTAGGTCCCATTCTGAGCATTCGGTTCTTTAGGTTGCGATGCTTGAGTCTCCCCATTAGTTGAAGGCACACTTTGCTCTGCAGCAGATACTGCCCCATTTCCTAAAAACATGAACAATGCAGCTACTGCGACACTAGCTGCACCAAAGCTGACCTTACGAATAGAAAAACGTAATTGCTTTTCACGATCGTGTTTACCTTTATGAAACATCTAATTTCCTCCAAAATAAATATTTGTATCACATCTTATAATACACTTTTACTCTAATAATTCAATAGCCACCTTTTTATATTTTTCTAATCTATTATAATTTTTATGCGTATATATATATATATATATACGCATAAAACTGCTTTTATTCTATAATTATAGAAATTCTCGAAATAAAAATTATATAGTCAGAAATATTACGTTTTTATAACATTTGGCATTTTTATAACATATTTACTTGATTTTCTTAGCTAGCATGGTCGCAAAGCGTAATTGAATACGATTGCCATTCTCATCGCGACGGTGCAAATGACCTGGATTTTCATTGTACTTGACCAATTCCCAGTCCTTGTAATAGTCTGCCAATTCTCCCTCTTTAAATGTGAATGGGAAGTTCACTGAGCAAGGATAATCCTCCGTGTCCATGGCACAGACGATAAGATTGTAGCCACCGACAGTGGTTTTCTCCTGCATATTTTTGATAATTTCAGGAATACGGTCCGCTTGTAGAAACATGAGAACAACAGTTGATACGATAAAATCATATTCTTGCCCAATACTAGCTGAATTGATATCGTAAAGACCAACAGGCATGTCCAAATCTTCCTGCTCCACAATGCTGTGTAAGATTTCAAGGGCCAATTCATTTTGATCTACAGCTGTCACATCAAAACCATTCTGTGCAAGAAAGAGAGAGTTACGGCCCTGACCACAGCCCAAATCCAAAGCCTTCCCTTGTTTTACTGTCTGCATAGCCTCTAGGACCTCTGAATGAACAGGATTGGTATTGTATTTCTTAGGGAAATAGTCCTCAGGTTTACAATAAAATTCCAAGTACCATTCTACATCGTCTGTGGCAGCTTCTACTCGGTGCCAGGCTTGTGGCTGCGCCATGGGATTATCTGCCCCTGCTTCAAAGAGGTGTTCAGCTAGAACTTCCCCTTCTTCGGTCAACTCAATAAATTTGAGAACTCCTTTTACAACAGTAATCTTGCCCCAAGTTCCAACCTTGGTATTGTGTTTCTGCTGAACAGCTTCAGGCATAGTTTCTTTATTCCACAAGGGCATACGTTTATAGGCAACTAATTTTTCCATTTCCAATTCCTCTTTTTATCGCTGATTAACAGCTTTCATAACACGCGCGATGTCGCGATTTTGCTCACGTCGCTTGATTGACTCTCGTTTGTCGTAGTCATGCTTCCCTTTAGCTAGGCCTAAAAGGAGCTTGGCATAGCCATCTTTGATATAGACTTTTAGGGGAACCAGTGTCATTCCTGTCCCTTTAGTCTCTTGTTCCAATTTTTGGATTTGTTTCTTATGGAGCAGGAGTTTTCGACGACGTTCTGGTTCTTGGTTCCAGATATTGCCCTCTTCGTAAGGAGCGATATGAACATTGCTCAACCAGACCTCCCCATTTTTTACTTGGGCAAAGCCATCCTTGAGATTGATTCGAGCAGCTCGTACGCTCTTGATTTCAGTTCCAGTCAGGACCATTCCTACCTCTAGCGTATCTACGATTGTATAGTCGTGGCGCGCCTTTTTATTTTGTGCGACGACCTTTCCCTCGCCCTTTGCCATGCTTGGCTCCTTTCTTAGCTACTTCCTTATAAAAAGGTTTCTTTCCTTTTTTCTTCTTATCTTTCTGAGAATGCTTGCGCTTATCATTTGAGCGTCCTGATTTTCTCTTGTCTTCCTTCTTATCTGAACGACGACTGGAACCACGCCCTCTGTCACTGCGATTAGACTCTTTCAAGCCTTTTTCAATCACATCAAATTCACTTGGAATGTAAGAGAAGTCGATCTCACCCGTCATCTTATCGGCTCTTTCAACGCGAATGCGAATCTGCTGACCTACACGGAAGGTTGTTCCTGATTTCTCTCCACGAAGAGTCAAATCACGTTCATTGAAATGATAAAATTCAGGTAGATTTGTGATATGAATCAAGCCTTCAACTGTGTTTGGCAATTCAACAAAGAGACCGAATTTAACGATGCTAGACACAACCGCATCATACTCCTCGCCCACGTATTCCTCCATATACTCAGCCTTTTTCATGGCTTCGACTTCACGCTCAGCCTCGATAGCACGACGCTCACGGTTGGAAGACTGGGTCGCAATCTCTGGAATTACTTGTTCAAAATGCTCTGCTATTTCCTTAGAAGTGCCGTAATCCCGAATCATACGGTGAACAAGAAGGTCTGGATAACGACGAATCGGGCTGGTAAAGTGAGTGTAATAGTCAGCCGCTAATCCATAGTGGCCGTGATTGTGCTCCGAATAGCGAGCCTGCTGCATGGAACGGAGAAGCATCATGGACAATACATCTGCATAAGGTTCTCCCTCAACAGCACGCATGATGTCTTGAAGTACCTCCTGGCTAATCTCACTGGCAGTCCCATAAATGCGCAAGCCAAAGCTAGAAGCATAATCAATAAACTTCTGAACCTTTTCAGCCTTTGGCTCCTCATGGATACGATAAATAAAAGGCAAATCCAGCTTGCTAAAATGCTCGGCAACTGTTTCATTGGCCATCAACATAAAGGACTCAATCATGCGCTCGGCAACACCACGCTGACGAAGAACGATATCAACAGGCTTACCTTGCTTATCCACTAAAATCTTGGCTTCATTGGTATCAAAATTGAGAGCTCCACGTTTCACACGCATGTTTTCTAGAGTTTCATGGAGCTTAGCCATAAGTTCGATACTAGGAACAATTTTCTGATATTCTTGCCTCTTTTCCTTGTCTCCAGCTAGGATATCATTGACATCACTGTAGGTCATCCTGAAGCTAGTCTTGATAACCGTTTGTGTGATGGTGTAATTGACTACACGACCATGTTTATCAATTTCCATAATAGCAGATTGGGTCAGACGGTCAACTTGAGGATTGAGGGAACAGATGCCATTAGACAGTCGTTCTGGAAGCATTGGCACCACTCGGTCTGTCACATAGACTGAAGTTGCACGGTTAAGTGCTTCCTTATCAAGGGCAGAACCTTCTGTCACATAATAGGAAACGTCTGCTATGTGAACTCCAAGCTCCAGATTGCCATTTTTCAAGGCCTTTATATGCACCGCATCGTCCAAGTCCTTGGCGTCAGCACCATCAATGGTAAAGATAATCTCATCTCTCAAGTCCAGACGACCCTCCATATCCTTTTGAGATGGAACATCCGGTACTTTTTCTGCTTCTTTGACAACAGCCTCTGGAAATTCTGAGACAATGTCCATAGACTCCAAAACCTCAAGGACATCAATTCCGACATCCGTTGAATGCCCAACCACATCGAGGACACTCGCAACAAAGAAATCATGTTTCTTGCTTGGGTATTTGTCGATAAAGACCTTGAGAACTTCTGTTCCTTCTAGTTTAAGGGCTGGTTTCTTCACATAAATCAGTTGACTGATTTTCTGATTTTTCGAACGAATATAGCCGGCATACTTAGGCTTTTCCTGATCTAGAACGATTTGACCGACAACGGTTGTCAAACTATGTTCTAGGATATCAATAATTTTGGCTTCCGCTGCTGTTCCCTTATTGCGGTCAGCGACTTTCTTAATCACTACCTCGACGGTATCACCATCAATAGCATAGTTGACATCGTTTTTTCCTACAAAAAGGTCGTCCTCCTCGCCTTCCAGACTGACAAAGCCAAAGCCATTTTTATGGGCATGAAAAATCCCCTTTAGAGTAATCTCATGTTTTTTCTTAACTTCTAATGTCAGACTCCCATCTTCTTCAAAGCGAATCTGGTGCTTTCTTTCCATTAGAGACAAGATTTTAATCAACTCACGAAAATCCTTGGACCCGTCTTTTCTCAAAGCCTGAGCCAAGTCATTGACAGTCATCTTTCCCTTGTCTTGTAAATATTCTTTTATTCTATCTTTCATATTTTCTTTCTAGATTTTTTTATTTTCTTTTACTGTAAAACCTTCTAAAATATCTTTTAAAAATAAAAAGAGGCAAAGACCTAGTCCTGCCCATTATTTTCTTATCTACTTGATAATACCGTCAATGCTAAGGCAATGGCTAGCCAGAAAAAGACTAAAATCCCTGTTAAACGCTGCATTACAGCTTCAAAACCGCGTGCTTTACTGCGTTCAAACAAATCACCTGAGCTGGCATCAAATACATTGCTGGATTGGTTTTTGGTTGGTTGCATGAAAATCGCAATCACAATCACAACAGATAATACTAATAAAATGGTTAATAATAGGTTATACATATCAAACTCCTTAAAATCCCTATTATTTTACCATAAAATCTACTTAGATTCAAGATGTAGGGTTACTTTTCTTTCCTTGGGACAATACTTTAAAACCTCAATCTTGTCTGGATGGGTTTTTGAGTTTTTACTGGTTAGGTAATTGATGCTGCCACAAGAGGAGCATTTGAGATTAATTTTTACTCGCACTAGATTTCCTTTACTTTTAATAATGTTCGAAATTGAAGAAGGTTAAAGAGACAACTAAAGGCAACACAAAGGCTTGTCGCATAAAAGACTGCATGGTAGCCAAATTGACCTGCTACTGCAGAACCTGCCATAGGTCCAACGACACCTCCCAGATAAAAGAATACCTGATTAAAGGCAAAGACCCTCGAAATACCAGCTTTGGGCGTCATCTTGCTGAGAAGGGCATTAACTCCTGGAATCAAGGCTCCGGTTCCCAAGCCAAAGAGGAAACGATAAAGTCCTAGTTGAAGGGGGCTAGAGGCATTGGCACAGAGGAGATAGATGATAACTGAATAAAACTGGGCTACAACCAAGAGGCGATGGTTGCCCACCTTGTCACCTAGCTTTCCCATGACTCCTGCACTCATCATACTGGAAAAGCCCATACTGGATACAATCAAACCAGATACAAAAAGAAGATTCTCTGTCTGGCCTAAGTCGCGTACATACAGAGCTAAGATAGGACCGATTGATTGGGCTGAAAATTGGATAACAAAACTGGTCAGAAAGAGGTTGACCAAGAGATAGGGATATTTAACTGATGTAAATAATTCCTTTGTTAGGATGGCCTTTTCCTTGGCTACTGGTTGAAAATCTTCCTTGATAAAGCAAATGGTCAAAATAGCAGCTAAAAATAGAAAACTACCCACCAGTAAAAAGACAGTACGAATGCCAAATAATTCTGCGATAAAGCCACCAATAAAGGGACCAGTTAGAGTACCTGCAACTACGCCAGTAGACAAAGTACCTAAGGCAGAGCCTGATTTCTCCTTGGGAACCTGACTGGCTATCAAGGCCGTTGCATTGGGAACAAATCCTGCAAATACACCGTTTAATAAACGAAGAAAGATTAACCAATAAATATTTGGCACAAAACCCAAGCCTCCCATCGTAATGGTCATGGCCATGCCGGCTCGAATCATCATGGGTTTTCGACCGTATTTGTCAGCAAGGATGCCCCAGATAGGAGAGAAAAGTGCCGCAGAAATGGCAGAGACAGAAATAGCTAAACCTGCATAAAAAGCAGCTTGATCACTCCCTACACCTAAATTTTCCACAAAGATAGGCATAAAAGGCACAACCAAAGAAATACTGGCTCCAGTCAGAAAATTACCAAACCAGGCAATGCGCAGATTATCCTTCCAGTTAATCTCTTTCATCTTGCCTACCTCCCTCAAGCAGGGAGAACACCTGAGTAAGAAACTGGTCCTGATTCCCATTGTTGTTTAAAACATGGCTGGCCAAATGTTTCTTTTTTTCTAAAGGCCATTGGGCTGCCAGACGAAACTCAGCTTCATCCTTCGATAGCTGATCCCTTTTCATTAAGCGTTCTACTTGGACATCTCGGTCCACATAGACCAACCACGTCTCATCAAACCAAGCGCTGTAGTCCTGCTCAAAAAGTAGGGGAATATCCATGAAGAAAATCTCTTCTGTCTGAGCAAACTGGTCTCTCAACGTAGCTAGTTCCTCACGGATAATCTCCCCTTGAATTTGCTTAGACCATTCTCGTTCTTCAGGATTTGAAAAGATAAGACTAGCTAGGAGAGGGCGATTAAGTTCTCCATTTTCTAAGATAATTTTTTGACCAAAGTGCTGGACTAGAGCTTCAAACAGACGACCACCAGGTTTCTGTAGTTGGTGGACGACTGCGTCGGCATCCACTACTTGAAAGCCTTGCTTTCTTAGAAAATTTGTCACGGTTGACTTACCAGAGGCAATTCCTCCTGTGATTCCAATGATTTTTCCCATCAGTCCCTCCTTTGACACTGAGGACAAAAATGGGTGCCTCGTCCGCCTAGTTGGATTTTCTCAATGATGGTACCACAACGTGAACATTCTTGACCAGCCTTGTCATAAACCTGATGAAAATCCTGCATGGTTCCGTCTTCCCCAAAGGCATTGGTATAGGTCCGAATGGTGGAGCCGCCTTTTTCAACAGCCTGGCCCAAAACAGCTATAGTCTGGTCATGAATGGCTGTTGCTTCTGCTGCTGTTAAAGTCTGGGAAGGTTTGGCTGGATGAACCTGAGCTCGCCAGAGAACCTCATCCACATAGATATTGCCAAGTCCAGCTACCAAAGTCTGGTCTAGGAGATGGGATTTAATAGGCTTTTTGGACTTGGCTAGGGCAGTTTGAAAGACCTGCAAATCAAAGTCTTGTTCGCTTGGTTCAGGACCTAATTTTTTAGAAATAAAGTAGGCGTCCAAAAGGTCAGGAGACAAGAGTTCCATAGTACCAAACTTACGTACATCCTCATAAACAAGCGTGCCACCATCCTCAAACTGGAAGAAAACATGGGCATGCTTGCGTTCAGGTACTTGGTCTGGATAGTAAAAATACTTGCCCTCCATCCGCAGATGGGAAATCAAGACCTTGTCTGTCAGGTAGAAAAGTAAATATTTACCTCGACGTCCCATTGACTCAACAATCTGACCAGGCACTTCCTTTTGAAATTGGTCCAAATCCGTTTTAATCATCTTGGGATAACGAATCTCTATACTCGAAATCTTCTTTCCCAAAATCAATTTTTCTAAGCCACGACGAACAGTTTCAACCTCAGGTAATTCAGGCATAAGTCCTCCTTCTGTAAAAACAAGAAGCAGGCATGAGCCCACCTCTACTTAGTATTCTTTTTCATTATAGCCAAAGTCAGCCAAATCTAGCTTTTTATCGCGCCAGTTTTTCTTGACCTTGACCCATGTTTCTAGGAAGACCTTGTCTCCTAGCATGAGTTCGATATCACGACGGGCCATGCTACCGATTTTCTTAAGCATAGCACCACCTTTACCGATGATAATCCCTTTTTGGCTATCTCGCTCGACCATAATGGTTGCACGGATGTGAACCTTGTCTGTCTCTTCATCTCGTTTCATAGAATCCACAACTACTGCGACAGAATGCGGAATCTCTTCACGAGTTAGGTGCAAGACTTTCTCGCGAACCATTTCTGAAACCAAGAATCGTTCTGGATGGTCTGTGATTTGATCAGACGGGAAATACTGGAATCCTTCATCCAGATTTTCACTCAAAATATCCACTAGACGAGACACGTTATTGCCCTGAAGGGCTGAGATTGGAACGATTTCCTTAAAGTCCATCTGATTTCGGAAATCATCAATCTGAGACAAAAGCTGGTCTGGATGAACCTTATCAATCTTGTTCACCACCAAAATCACAGGAACCTTGGCAGCCTTGAGGCGCTCGATAATCATGTCGTCTCCCTTACCACGCGCTTCATCAGCAGGCACCATGAAAAGAACGGTATCCACTTCGCGAAGGGTACTGTAGGCAGACTCAACCATGAAATCTCCGAGAGCTGTTTTAGGTTTGTGAATCCCTGGTGTGTCGATAAAGACAATTTGCTCCTTATCAGTCGTGTAAATTCCCATAATTTTGTTGCGCGTTGTCTGCGCCTTGTCACTCATGATAGCAATCTTTTGCCCCATAACGTAATTTAAAAAAGTTGACTTCCCAACATTGGGACGTCCTAAAATGGCTACAAAGCCTGATTTAAATGTCATAATTTCCTCTTACTGTTTAAAATAACAAATCCCAGATTCGTGGGAGAAAAATCAATGCGCCTGTTAAGGCTGCGAAAAGAGAGACCACTAATACCGCGCCAGCTGCCATATCCTTAGCATTTTTAGCCAGCATGGAAAAGTGATAGTGACTGGCCAAATCCACCACATTTTCAATAGCAGAATTGATAATTTCAAAAGCTACTACCAAGAAAATGCTCAATAGGAGAAAGAGCCATTCGATTCGTGACACCTGAAAAACAAAACCTGCAAGAATGACTACAAGAGCCGTCACTGCATGTTTTCGCATATTGCGTTCTTCCTTGATGGCAGTAAAAATTCCTGTGAGAGCAAATTCTAAACTGGATATCAGGTCACGATTTTTCCATTTTCGTTTATTGTCTTGTGAGTCCATAGGCTGTCAAAATTTCTTCTTGTAAACCGAACATCTCCGCCTCTTCTTCCGGAGTGTAGTGATCGTAGCCGTTGATATGTAAAAAGCCGTGTACTGCCAAGAAGCCCATTTCACGCTCAAAGCTATGGCCATATTCCTCGGCCTGCTCATGTGCCTTATCGATAGAGATGAACAATTCCCCAATATAGGCATCAAACTCAGACATCATCTCTGCCAATTCTGGATTTTCAAGCAAATCCTCTTCGTCAAAGGCAATTTCCAATTCTGGTTTATACTCAAGGCTGATGACATCTGTCGGACGGTCGGTGTCACGGTACTCCAGATTGAGTTCATGACTACGCTCATTGGTCACAAAAGTGACTGCCATCTCCTTGTCTTCTTTGCCTAATTTTTGGGCTGCAAATTCCAAAATTTCTTGGGTTTGTTGCAACATTTCTTTTGAAACTTGACCAGTTTCATCTACCATTTCAATATACATGTGCTTCTCGTTTCTCTTTACTTGGCTTTATTATACCACATTTCCATGATTTTATTCTACCTTTTTGATATAATACTATGGAATACAATCACAAGGAGAGAACGATGTCATTTGACGGATTTTTTTTACACCACATGGTTGAGGAATTGCGAAGAGAGTTAGTGAACGGTCGCATCCAGAAAATCAATCAACCTTTTGAACAAGAGTTGGTCTTGCAAATCCGCAGCAATCGCCAAAGCCATCGCCTGCTCCTTTCTGCCCATCCAGTTTTTGGACGCATTCAGCTGACCCAAACAACTTTTGAAAACCCAGCCCAGCCTTCTACCTTTATCATGGTTTTGAGAAAGTATTTGCAGGGTGCCCTGATTGAATCGATTGAGCAAGTGGAAAATGACCGTATTGTGGAAATGACAGTTTCCAATAAAAACGAGATTGGAGACCATATCCAGGCTACCTTGATTATCGAAATTATGGGGAAACACAGTAATATTCTACTGGTCGATAAAAGCAGTCATAAAATCCTCGAAGTCATTAAACACGTCGGCTTTTCACAAAATAGCTACCGCACCTTGCTGCCTGGGTCTACCTATATCGCTCCGCCAAGTACGGTATCTCTCAATCCTTTTACTATCAAGGACGAGAAACTCTTTGAAATCCTGCAAACACAGGAAACGACAGCTAAAAATCTTCAAAGCCTCTTTCAAGGTCTGGGACGCGATACGGCAAATGAATTGGAAAACATTCTGGTTAGTGATAAACTATCTACTTTCCGTAACTTTTTCAGTCAAGAAACCAAGCCATGCTTGACAGAGACTTCCTTTAGTCCAGTTCCTTTTGCAAATCAGGTGGGAGAGCCTTTTGCCAATCTTTCTGATTTGTTGGACACCTACTATAAGGATAAGGCTGAACGCGACCGTGTCAAACAGCAAGCCAGTGAACTCATTCGTCGTGTTGAAAATGAACTTCAGAAAAACCGACATAAGCTGAAAAAACAAGAAAAAGAATTACTGGCGACAGACAATGCTGAAGAATTTCGTCAAAAAGGAGAATTGCTGACAACCTTCCTCCACCAAGTGCCTAACGACCAAGACCAGGTTATCCTAGACAACTACTACACCAACCAACCTATCACGATTGCCCTTGATAAGGCTCTGACTCCCAACCAGAATGCCCAACGCTATTTTAAACGGTATCAGAAACTCAAAGAAGCTGTCAAATACTTGACTGATTTGATTGAAGAAACTAAGGCAACTATTCTTTATCTGGAAAGTGTTGAAACTGTCCTCAATCAAGCTGGGTTAGAAGAAATTGCTGAAATCCGTGAAGAATTGATTCAAACTGGCTTTATCCGCAGAAGACAACGGGAGAAAATCCAGAAGCGCAAAAAACCAGAACAATATCTGGCGAGTGATGGCAAAACCATTATCTATGTCGGCCGCAATAACCTGCAAAATGAGGAGCTAACCTTTAAAATGGCCCGCAAGGAGGAACTTTGGTTCCATGCCAAAGATATCCCTGGAAGCCATGTTGTCATCTCAGGAAATCTTGACCCATCCGATGAAGTCAAGACAGACGCGGCAGAACTAGCCGCCTACTTCTCTCGAGGTCGCCTATCAAATCTGGTTCAGGTAGATATGATTGAAGTCAAGAAACTCAACAAACCAACTGGTGGAAAACCAGGCTTTGTTACTTACACAGGACAAAAGACCCTCCGTGTCACACCAGATCCAGAAAAAATCGCATCCATGAAAAAATCCTGATTTTACTTGAAATCAGGATTTTTAGCGGTACTCAAATCATGTCCAATTATAGGACTAATCTTTTCCACCAAGTCGACTATTGATATTCATCATGATACTAGCTATTTTTTCACCCCAGTACGGATCTGATGCATAGCGTACATTCATTCCTGTCGCTTTATTTCCAAGGTGATCTCTTCCACGGTCAATATAGTTCTCACGAATCCACTTGGCCGCACCAAGAATTCCTTTATCTACATCATCAAATTTCTTAGCTGAATCATAGGGACTGGTATCGTAAGCAGCTATTCCGAAGAAGTTATTTTTATCATTAGCAATTTGGCTACGTCCCCAAGCACTTTCTAGCGCACTGTGAGCCATTAAATAAAGAGCATTGACACCGTAACGTTTTTCAGCTTCTTTAAAAATTGCTCCTTTACCAGCAAGACGGCTGTTTCGGATATTCATCATCGAATAAACTCTATTTAATTCATTCGCACTATAGTTGGTTGGTTCAGTCAAATTCTTAAAAAGGAAACGATTCTTGATAGTAAACCCATCAAAATGTTCTCCATCATTTGAATAATACTTCTTGCCAATTTTCATGGCTGAAGTATGTGGAGCTACCCGAATACTAGTGTATGGAGAAAGTTCATGATATAGGAATCTTCCGTCAGTAGTATAGTGAGGAATAAACTCACTTTCTTCATCAACTAAAGTCAAATCGTTTTGATTCATATAACCATACAAGCCTGATATTGAAACAGCAAGGCGACTGCCCTTACTTTTAGAGCTATCATAGGTCACAATACTTCCCTGATTGACATAACTCAAAATATCTCCTGATTCGCTATAAATATAGGCTGTGATTGGTTTAACCTTAAAATATTTGGGGCTTTGAATCCACTTTCCATCACTCTGGAAGAAGTACTCTTTATTTTTGATGTTAAAAGCACCAGTAACATAGCTTCCATCTTCTTTCAGGTAGTACCATGCATTGTAGTTAGGGTCAAAAATTCATTCATTCTCAGCCATATAACCACCAGCTTTAAGGTAATAAGCACCAATCCATTCACGTGAAGCATAAGTACCACCTGATTTTAGGTAAAACCAGCTATTATAATATTTATCAAAAATCCATTCTTTTTCAGCCATCGCTCCACTATTTTTTAGATAGTAAGCATCTTTCCACTGATTACTAGCCATCACACCGTCACTGTTAAAATAGTACCATATTCCATTAATTTTTTCCCATTTATTACGGACAATCTTTCCTGAATCTGTAGCATAATACCATTTATCAGCAATTTTTTCCCAATCATTTTGAGCCATTGCCCCACTGCTATTAAGAAGATAATCGTTAACTAGAGTATTGCTAGCCATAACTCCAGCCTGGTTGAAGTAATACCAAACATTTCCAACTCTTTCTCATCTATTACGAACAATCTTTCCTGAATCTGTGGCATAATACCATTTATCAGTCATCTTCACCCAAGCATTTTGAGCCATTGCCCCACTGCTACTAAGAAGATAATCGTTCACTAGAGCATTGCTAGCCATGACTCCAGCTTGATTGAAGTAATACCAAACATTGCCAACTCTTTCCCATCTATTACGAACAATCTTTCCTGAATCTGTAGCATAATACCATTTATCAGCAATTTTTTCCCAATCATTTTGAGCCATTGCCCCACTGCTATTAAGAAGATAATCGTTAACTAGAGTATTGCTAGCCATGATTCCATTTTAATCAAAGAAATACCAGACACCCGCAATTTTTTTCCAGTTTTTGATTGGTTGATTATTCTCATAAAAAAGCCATTCCCCGTTCTCTTTCTGCCAACCATTCTTAGGAACTTCTTCAACTTTTTCTTTGTTTGAAATAGCCTCTTTTTTAGAATTATCTTCTTCTACAACAACTGGTTCTTTCTTTTTTTCCGTCTTTGCAGTCTCATTCTTTGTATACTCAACAACTTTTTTCTCTTCTGATGCTGGAGTCTGATTTTTATCCACAGATTGACTCTTATTTGTCGTTTGACTTTGGTCTGTTGTTTTACTATCTTCAGCAAAGACTGATGTTGTGGGCACAAATGCCAATGCAAGCACTGCTGTGCTTACAAGTAGTGTTCTCTTCATTTTACTCCCCTAAGTAGAAATTCATCTACATCATTCATGATTAATTTTATTCTAACATAGTTATAAAGATGAAAATATTACAAAATGATGAAAATTCTGTGTCTTATTGACGATAAAGATGTTCTAGCTTATCTAAAGCTAGCTTTTACTTCCTGACGTAGATTTTCCAAACTGCTAATGCCGTATTTGTCCATGACTTTTGGTAAATTTTCGATGATATCAGGACAGGCATATGGATTGGTAAAGTTGGCTGTTCCAACTCCGATAGCAGAGGCTCCAGCCAGATACATCTCTAGGGCAGCTTCTGCCGAATCCACTCCCCCCATTCCAATGATGGGCAGGTCTGTTGTTTGGGCTACTTGGCGGATGAGTTTGAGGGCTACTGGAAAGACTGCTGGACCAGACATTCCACCTGTTCCATTGGCCAAGATTGGTTTTCTGCTTTTGAGGTCAAAACGCATTCCAACCAGAGTATTAATCATAGTCAAGCCACTCGCCCCTGCATCCTCTGCTGCTTTTGCGACTGTGACGATATCCGTCACACTAGGAGTTAATTTGACATAAACTGGTACATCAGAGGCTTCCACAGCTGCTTTCACCACATCATAAGCCAGATCTGGATCTTGACCAATCAAGAGTCCGTGATTACAGTGGTCAACATTGGGGCAAGAAATATTGAGCTCGATGGCCTTTACATTAGTTGCCTTGGAAATACCATGAGAAACGGCTGCATATTCTTGTTTTGAAAAACCAGCAACATTGGCGATAATAGGAAGATTTGGATATTCTCTTTCCAGCCAAGGTAGCTTTTCTGCCAAAACAACTTCCAAACCAGGGTTTTGCAAGCCAATTGCATTGAGCATACCAGCGGGTGTTTCTGCCACTCTGGGAGTTGGATTACCAAAACGGGGTTCAAGGGTTGTCGCCTTGATCATAATAGAACCTAAAATGTCTAAATCATAGTACTTGGCATACTCTTGACCAAAACCAAAGCAACCTGATGCTGGAATAATTGGATTTTTTAAGTCCAAACCTGGTAGAGAAACTTGTAAACGATTTGTAGTCATGATTTTCTCCTTATAATACAACTGTTCCTGTGCGGAAAACAGGGCCATCTTCACAGACGCGTTGGCTGACCGTCTCGCTTTCTGGTACTTTTAGGACGCAGGCATAGCAAGCCCCCATCCCACAAGCCATACGAGATTCCAGAGATAGATAGGCTCTTGGGTGGTCATAAAAGGTTTGATTGATATACTTCATCATTCCAGGCGCCCCACATGAGTAAACAGCATCAAATTGATTGTCTAAATCCTTGATAACAACGGAAACATTTCCCTTGATACCATAAGAACCATCATCTGTCGTTACAAAGACTTGACCATATTGAGCTAATTCCGTCTCTAAAATAACAGCATCCTTATTAGCAAAACCGAGAACTGTCACTACTTTCACACCACGCGCATGCAATTCCTTGGCCACCTCAAGCAAGGGAGGAACACCAATCCCCCCACCAACGAGGAGAACCTGGCTCTGCTCATCTAGGTCAGACAAGTCAAAACCATTTCCCTGAGGCCCCATCACATCAAGAGTGTCACCCTGACTTAAGGTTGAGAAAATAGCTGTGCCAGCCCCTTCAATCCGATAAATGAGACGGCACTGCTTGTTTACCTTATCAATAGACGAAATTGAAATAGGACGACGCAAGAGATGAGCATCATCAGGCACGCGCAGATGTAGAAATTGTCCTGCTTTCATTGCCTCAACCATTTCCCCCTCTAGGACTAATTCAAAGATTGCTGGCGCGATTTCCTCCTGTGCAACCACCTTCATAGTTTCCAAACGAATTGCGCCCAAACGTTTCTTACATGTGGGATTCATGACTTTTCCTCCTTAAATTTTAAGGGGACCAGACAAAGAAAAGACCTTGCTAGTGCAAGGCCTCAGTTAAAATCGTACAACAGAAGAGAGCACACTCAAAAAGTCTCCTCTAGAAAATTGCACTATTCTTTTATCTGACACCTTGTGAGTCTCTCTGGACTCCCCTTAAAGGTTAAATTTTTATTAGTATACTCTTTCAGCTAAAAAAAGTCAAGTAGAAAACGAACATTCTACTTGACTTCACGAGATTATTTTTCACGAATGACTTCGACCTTGTAGCCATCAGGGTCTTTGACAAAGTAATAGTTAGGTGCAGTTCCTGGTAGACCATTTGGCTCAGTCACTTCATAGCCTTTGTCGCTATGTTCTTTATGAAGCGCTTCAAGATCAGGTGTACTGAGGGCAATATGGGCAAACCCATCTCCAACTACATAAGGGCCATGATCGTAATTATAAGTCAACTCCAACTCGTAGTCGTCACCCTCAAGACCTAGATAGACAATCGTGAAGGCATGGTCTGGAAAATCTCTGCGACGCAATTCTTTAAATCCAAAAGCATCTTGATAAAATGCAATTGATTTTTCAAGATTTTCTACTCGCAAGCAAGTATGTAGCATTTTTGAAGCCATATTTTTCTCCTTTATTTTTAAAAAGACTGGGACAATCCTGTTCCAGTCTTATCTGTTATTATTTACCAAGTTTTGCTTTAGCTGCATCTGCAAGAGCTGTGAAAGCTGCTGCATCGTTAACAGCCAAGTCAGCAAGCATTT
>CAUQIP010000038.1:0-17269 GCA_963518235.1 uncultured Streptococcus sp.
TTACTGCTGTCTTACCTTCTGGCGTTGTGACTGTCGCATTGCCTTTATCGTCTACGACTACAGTTGAACCTGGATTTACAGCTTTAACCTTATCTTCGATGGCTTTCTTCTCTTCTGGAGTTAACGCATCTGGATTTGCTACGACTGTCTTATCCGCTGGTTTAACGATGTCATTGCCTGCGTTTGGTTTAGCTGCATCTGCTGCTGACTTAGTCAAGTCTGACGCTGGAATTACTGCTGTCTTACCTTCTGGCGTTGTGACTGTCGCATTGCCTTTATCGTCTACGACTACAGTTGAACCTGGATTTACAGCTTTAACCTTATCTTCGATGGCTTTCTTCTCTTCTGGAGTTAACGCATCTGGATTTGCTACTACTGTCTTATCTGCTGGTTTAACGATGTCGTTGCCTGCGTTTGGTTTCTTAGTATCTTCAACAGTACGTACTAATTCTTCTACAGGAATCACTTGTGTTTGACCATCTGGAGTTGAAACTTTAGCATTTCCTTTTTCATCTACTGTTACTACAGAGTTTGGATTTACAGTTTCAACTGCTGCTTTAATTTTCTCCTTCTCAGCATCTGTCAACTTAGCTGGATCATTTACGACTACTTTATCTGCTGGCTTAACTACGTCATTTCCTGCTTTTGGATCATTTGCTGTATCAGCAGTTTTCACAACTTGTTCAGGAGTGATGATTTCCTGATGACCATCTGGAGTTGTAACAGTAATATTTCCATCTGCATCTTGAGTAATTTCTTTAGCATCTGGATTTACTTTCTTAACAGCTTCTAAGACCTTAGCTTTTTCATCGTCTGTTAAAGCACTTGGATCATTTACAAGAACTTTATCAGCTGGAATATTTACTTCACCTACAGCTTTAATAGCTGCTTTATCTGATTCTTCAATTCCATTGACAGATTCTGCTGTTTTAGCTGCATCTACAGATTTTTTAGCTTGTTCTGCAATCTTGTCTACTTGAGCTTTAAGATCTTCTTTAGCTTTAGGAGTCAAGTCGTCACGAGCATCGATTGCTGCTTTCTTAGCTGTTGCTTCGTCATCAATTGCTTTACGAGCGTTTGGTTTATCTTCTACAACAGGTACAGATTTTTCGATTTCTTTTTCAGCTTCGTCTTGAAGTTGCTTAACTTCTGCATCTGTTCCAGCTTTATCGATTTCTTTCTTAGCTTCTTCTGCTAGAGTTTTAGCTGCATCTGCTGCAACTTTCTTCTCATCATCTGTAGCATCTGGAGTGTTTTCAATTGCTTTCAATTGCTCAGCTAATTTATCATCGATTGCTTTCTTAGCTGCTGGTTTCGTTACTGCTTCTGGATTTACAGCTACAACCTCATCTACACCTGTTTTCTTAGCTGTATCTACTGCTTTTTGAGCTTCAGTTGCTTTTTCTGGTGTATCTGCATTGTCTGGTTGTTCATTAATTGCATCTGTTGCTGATTTAGCCTTATCTTGAGCATCCTTCTTAGCCGCGTCTTTTTCTTCTTGCGTTAAATCAGTACGAGCATCGATTTCTGCTTCTTTCTTAGCTAATTCGTCTGCTACTGCTTTCTTAGCCACTTCTTTCGCTACTGGATTCACTTTCGCAACTTCATCTAATCCAGCTGTTTTAGCTGTATCTACTGCTGCATCTGTTGTTGCTGCATCGATTGCTTCTTTAGCTTTCTTAGCTTCTTCTGTTGCTTTATCTTTAGCTACTTTTTTCTCTGCATCTGTTAAGTCTGTACGGGCATCAATAGCATTATTTTTAGCTGTTAACGCATCGTCGATTGCTTTCTTAGCTGCTGGTTTCTTAACTGCTGCTGGATTTACGGCTGTAACTTCATCTACACCTGTTTTCTTAGCTGCATCCACTGCATCTTGTGCTGTTTTCGCTGCTTCTGGTGTATCCGCTGCATCTGGCTGTTTAGCAATTTCAGATAGTTGTGCATCAGCTTTATCTTTTGCTTCTTTCTTAGCTGCTGTTTTTTCTTCGTCAGTTAAGTCTGTACGAGCATCGATTTCTTTATTTTTAGCTGTTAATGCATCTGCAATTGCTGTTTTCGCTGCTTCTTTCGCTACTGGAGTTACGTTTGCAACTGCTGTAGTTCCAGCTGTTTTAGCTTTATCAACTTCTGCGTCTGTTGTTGCTTTATCAACTGCATCTTTAGCTGCATCTGCTTTTGCTTTTGCAATTTCTTTCGCTTTAGTTTTTTCTTCTGGAGTTAAATCCGTGCGAGCATCGATTTCTTGGTTTTTAGCTGTTAATGCATCATCGATTGCTTTCTTAGCTGCTGGTTTCTTAGCCGCTACTGGATCTACAGCTTTAACGTCTGCTACACCTTTATCTTTTGCACCATTTACTGCTGTTTGGGCTTCTGCTGCTTTTTCTGGTGTTTCTGCGTTGCTTGGTTGAGCATCGATTGCATCTGTTGCTTCTTTAGCTTTTGCTTTAGCTTCAGCTTTTGCTGCGTCTTTTTCTTCTGTTGTTAAATCAGTACGAGCATCAATTTGCTCTTCTTTCTTAGCCAATTCATCTGCAATTGCTTTCTTAGCTGCTTCTTTAGCTACTGGATTTACAGATTTAACATCCGCTACACCCTTATCTTTTGCATTATCCACCGCAGTTTGAGCTGTTGTAGCTGCTTCTGGTGTGTCTGCATTGTCTGGTTGTGCGTTAATTTTAGCAAGTTCAGCATCTGCTAATTTTTGAGCTTCATCTTTAGCAGCTTTTTTCTCAGCATCTGTTAAATCTGTACGTTTGTCGATTTCAGAATTTTTAGCCGTTAAAGCATTCGCAATTGCTTCTTTAGCATTTTCTTTTGCTACTGGGTTAACTTTCCCAATCGCTGTAGTTCCAGCTGTTTTAGCTTGATCTACTGCATCGTTTGTTGTTGCTGCATCAATAGCTTTAGTTGCTTCTGCTGCTGCCGTATTATTTTTCGCGATAGCTGCATCTTTTTCTGCTTGTGTTAGATTTGGATTTGCTTTAATTGCATCTTCTTTAGCTTTACGAGCTGCTTCAACATCTGCTTTTGCTGCGTCTTTCTTAGCTACTACTGGGTTATCTGCTACAATTGCACTTGTTCCTGCGTTTTTAGCCGTATCAAGAGCTGTTTTTGTAGTAGCATCATTAATTGCTGTTAATGCTTTTTCTTTATCAGCATTTACTTTAGCAACTGCTGCTGCTTTTTCTTCATCTGTAGCGTTTGGAGTAGCGTTAATTGCTGCAATTTTCTCAGTTGCTGCTGTTTTTACTGCATCAATAGCAGGTTGTTTATCTAATTTAGTGAAGTCTGTTAATGGTCTTACATCTTTAGAACCATCTTTATATGTTACTACTAAGTTGTTACCATCTTTTGTAATTGTATCAATCTTAGAATCTTTGTCGGTTACTTCTTGTCCACGTTTAGATTCTAAGTTTTTATCTTCATTTGTTTTAGAAAACTCAATCTTAATCTTTTCTTTAATTGCATTAAACTCATCATCAGTTACAGCCGTTGGATCAGCTACTGCTACTTTATCAGATTCATCCAAGTCTTTAATATCATATTTTGCTGTTTGAGCTTTTAATTTAATAGTAAACGCACCTGGATCTGTAGCATAAGTATTTCCTTTAGCTGTATTTTCAATAAATGCCCCATCTGTATCAGTTGCTGTTGCATAACGAGTTACAATTGTAAGTTCTTGAGCTGGTTCTTTAGGGAAGGAACTTGCAGGAATTCCAGAGTTATCTTTTGAAATGTTACCTTTAATTTTTACAATAGCTGGATTTTCTGCTGTTGCTGGTGTTTCTGTAGAAATTTTTTCAACTGTTGTATTGTACTCATTATCTAAAACATCAGGATTGGATGCATCTTTAGCTGGTGAATCCTGATTCCCACCACGTTTAATTGTCGCAGATGCTATTTTCCCTGAATCATCTGTAAATTTAACAGGAATTTCAAAATCTTCGTTCGCATATACGTAAACGTCTTTTTTACCGTCTACTGAGTATGGAATCTCCACTGTTGGAGCAACATTCGTACGTGCAAAGTCAGTTAATGGTAATGTATCTGTAGATCCATCGTTATACGTTACCACCATATTATTAGCTACTTTTTCAACAGATTTAATCTTGTCGGCTTTATCGTCAACATTTTGACCTTGTTTCGCAACTAAGTTAGCATCTGTATTCGTTTTAGAATAGTGAAGTTTGATGTTTGCATTGTTTTCACCAACTAGTTTCTTAAACTCTGCATCTGTTACGTTATTAGCATCAACTACTGGGAACTTAGCAGATTCTTCTGCTGGAGTTGTAACATCATATTTTTGAGTTTGTGGCTTAAGCATGACACGGAAGGCATGGTCGTTAGCGGCATCCTTTCCAGAACCAGCGAATTTTGTTCCTTCGACATCTGTAACTGTCACATAACGCCAACCTAAAGGCAGCCCCTGTGGAGTTTCTCCTTTTGTTGCTGCGTCTAGTCTATCTTGTGATAAATTATCTACTGCCTTCGGAGTACCTGAGTATCTGATAACCGCTGGTGTCGCGTCCGATGCTGGTGTTTCAGTTTTAAACTCGTTTGCTGTATATCCATACTGAGTATTGATTTTATCAGTCTCACCGTCTACAGGTTTGAAAGCATTGCTTCCCCATTGTTCCAGTGTAGCTTTTGAAACCTTATCCGAATCATCTTTGATTTTAATATCAAACGAGTTCTCTTCTGCACCATAGACATAGATTTCTCGTTTAGCTTCATCTGAGTATGGAATCTCTACGACTGGATCGACGTTTGTACGTGCCACATTTGAAAGTGGAGTTTCATCTGTCGAATCGTCAGTATATGTTACTACTACTTTTTTGCTTGTAGTATCAACATCAATACTTTTTACTATTGAGTTTTGATTGTCTACAAGTTGTCCTTTTTTAGATTCTAATCTTGCATCTGTACTTGTTTTAGAATGTTCAATTTTAATCTGAGCTTTAATTTTAGCAATATCTGCTTCAGTTAAGCTATCAATATTTGAAACAGCAATCTTATCAGCATTTGATGCTGGCTCTTGGATGCTATATTTGTATGTTTGTGATTTAAGAACAATCTTAAAGTATCCCTCTGCATTTACACCACTTCCAGCAGCAGACATTGTAGAACCATCTTTTGCTGTTACACGAAGGTAACGATCCCCCATTGCAAAGTTTTGAGCTTCAGTTTTATTATAGGCAGGTTTACTCATGATAAGTTCATTCGGTTGCCCTGTCATTCTCACTGTTAATGGGGTATCTGTTTCTGTAGTGATTTTTTCAAAGTTATATCCATATCCATCTGTAACAGTTGTGTCATTTACAGTTGTGAACTTCTGATTTGATCCTTTTGTTATTTCAACAGATGTTACTTTGTTTGTTGCTGAGTTGATTTTAAATTCTACATTAGCTTCTTCTTTGTTATAAACATAGATTTCTTTTGTAGTATCATTTGAAAACTCTGTAGTGTAAGTAATATCACCTACAGTTTTTGCAGTTTCAGTACGGAAAGCATTGTTTTTGTCTAATGCTTGTCCATTACGTTCGTCTTTTGAACCTGAGTTTTCGATTGAGTTAGATTCTGATTTAGGTTCAGTATTTTCTGCTGTTTTACCTACAGTTGGTTGTCCGTTAGTTGTGTCTACTACTGGAGTCTCTTTTTTCTCTACAGGTTTGTTTCTTAATCTAGCGTTAGCTGTAGTGACAAGTTTGCTGTAAGCTTGTTTTAGTTCAGCTTGAGTAGTTGCATTCGCTAATGTAGCTTTTGCAGCTTCTAAGTCAGCTTTTAATACTGCAACACTTTCTTCTGTTTTGTTATCGTAAGAACCGTTAGAAAGTTTTGTCTCAATTTCTGAAATATAGCTTTCAAGTTGGGTCTTGTCCAAAGTTGGAGTTGTTGCTTCTACAGATGTCTCTTGTTTGCTTAGTTCATTAGCTGATACAGCTCCATTCCCCAAGAACATGAAAAGAGCAGCGACCGCTACACTAGCCGCCCCAAAACTATATTTACGGATCGAGTAACGCGTGACCTTTTCACGGTGCAGACGTTCAACACGACTCATAGATGGTTTATTTTCCATTATTTTCTTTTCTCCTTTTTATAAGGTTAATTGATTTGATTTCCACATGACACCTGCACACAGAAATCTACAATTTACATTTTATCTTATTTTCAATATATATGCAAATAATTTGATTTTAAATTTTCGCAAAAAAAAAAAAAGCGTTTTGGGAAATCAAGGAATTTTCAGAAAAATCAAATCGGTATATTTTCTCGTTTTTATAAATAAATAATTCACATGTTTTTATAACGAATTTGCTTTTGTTTTAATTCCATTCATAAAGATAGCGCATTCATATAGGGTTAGTGGAGAAATAAATAAGTTTGAAGGGTCAAATAAATTATTTTTACGCTACATAAGAAAAAATTATTCGTAAAACATATGAACCAAAAACAAAACATGCTACCTCACTTCGGTAACATGTCATCACTTTCTACTTACAACAACGCCTCAAACTCAGAGACAGTCATACCTAATTGCTGGCTGGCAACCTCAGGTGTCAGAAGACCTTGGCGGACTAGATTTAGTAAACCTACTTTCAATCCCTCTTCGATACCCTCAGCTCGACCACGTTCTAGTCCACGCTCTAAGCCTTTTTCTTCAGCTTGTTCCAAGGCATAGTCCTGTGCTAACAAGGCTTGTTCTTCTCGCATACGTAGTTGACTAAACATCTTCCTGTCCTCCTCGGACCAGCTCTTGTAGTCCAGCAGTTGGTCTGCTTGGCTGATGGCTCGCTCGGGTTCTTGAGTAAAGGGTTTATTCCCAAAAAACTCCAACCACGGCTTACGAATCTCGTCTTTGCTGGTTTCTCTGTATTTTTTAGTCCTTATTTGTGATGCTCTTTCAATAGTTCTTCAAACTCAGAGACAGTCATACCTAACTACTGACTTGCAACCTCCGAAGTCAGAAGACCTTGGCAAACCATGTCTAGGAAAGCAAAGAGTTTTCCTTCAACTTTCCCACGCTCCAGTCCCTGTTCAATACCACGTTCTAAACCTTGTTCAATCCCTTCTGCCCTAGCTGTTTCCAAGGCATAGTCCTGTGCTAACAAGGCTTGTTCTTCTCGCATACGTAGTTGACTAAACATCTTCCTGTCCTCCTCGGACCAGCTCTTGTAGTCCAGCAGTTGATCTGCTTGGCTGATGGCTCGCTCAGGTTGTTGGGTAAAGGGTTTATTCCCGAAAAACTCCAACCACGGCTTGCGAACCTCGTCTTTGCTGGTTTCTTTGTATTTTTTAAGTTCCAAGAACGCCATCTTGACTAGATGGTTTTCTTGTCCATTGTTTGTGATGGTTAAAACCTCACCTGTCGTGTCCTCTCGCATACTAAAACTGTGAAATGCTAAATCATCTGAGAAATAATTACTATCCACAATAGCGATTGCGTATACTGGAGCAATATGTTTGTAGCTCTGGTGAGTATTGCCCTCTCGTTGGCGAATTTTTTCTAGGTTTTGATTGACCTGACTGCAAAGGTAAGCCCACAGGCGATTGATGAAAAAATTCTGATGATGCACTTGAATCTCAATGATTACTTGAGTGCCATTATCCAACTCCGCCAAGACGTCTATACTGGTATAGAAATCCTGTGCCGAGTAAGGTAGGGAAGGTAAGACATGAATATTACTTCCCTCCAAAATCGTCACATTTTTTGCTGGCAAGTCCAGCATATCGCGGATAAATTGACAAGTGATTTCTGGATTGCTAAAAATTTTCTTAGCAACCAAGTCATTAGTTGGGCTGATGCCTGGATGTCTTAGAATCATCCACTTCCTCCTTTTATTATACCATAGTTTTAAATCTAGGTTTACTAGATTCACTGCCACTATCTATTTATTCGGAAAGGAAATGAATTGTGAAGATATTTTATCTCGTTTCAACTAAAATATGAGCTTGATCAACCAGTTGTCCATTAACAGTCAGATTCAGATAGAAATCGAGGGTCTTATCAGCAACAAAATACAGGGTTGGTAGGCACAAATCTTTTCTGCTTTCCCCTACTTGGAATTGAAGGACTTGAATCTCGTCCTGATAGACGACACCATGAACACCTGTCCCCGGTTGAATCGAAATCTTAGCTTCCAAAGGGGTACTACTTTCGCTACGTTCAATCCTAAAATGAAGAGTCTCTCCCTTTGTCACAGCTAGACTTTTTTCTGCAAATGCTAGTCCCTGAACAGCTACTTTTTGTGATAAGCTCGGAGTGTTATAGAGGGCAATCTTGGTCAATACAGGCATAGATTGTGCCTCTGTAATGATCACGCGCACCTTCTGTGCCTCTACTAGTGGACCTCGCAAGAGGCGCTTTTGACCAACTGTAAAGCCCATGCCAAATTCTTGCCAGATGCCGTCCATCTCTACTTGCAGATAAAAAGCAGCGATTCGTTGCCCCAGCTTCAAATCTTCTCTTAACTCAATTACATCAAAAGTTTTCGGTGACCCTAAGTCAAGTTCTAACTGGATGGGCAAATCTGCATCGCTTGCCCAAGAGCTGGTCTCAAAGCCGTCTGTCAAATGGTGACAGGCAAAGTCCGCGGAAAGAGCAGGACCAGATACCGCAGCCCCCAGAGCCAAATCTTCTTTATAGAGCTCATTGCGATAGGCCGCAAATTCATAGAGTCGTTCAATATCCTTTGTATCAAAGAGACCATCTTGATTCGGCGGAATATTAAGCAGGAGTGGAGTTCCTCTCCCAACCGAGTGAAAGTAGATTTCTACCAATTCCTCGAGAGACTTAGGATCCTGATCCTCGTGGTAAAACCAGCCTGGCCGGATGGAAACATCTGCCTCACCGATTGAAAAAATCGTACCCGAGGGATCTCCGTGCTGAAGATAGTCCAGCTCTGCTTCTGTTCCTAGTTTATCAGGATTCACCTTTTGCCATAGAGGATCACCTGCATACCCTCGTTCATTGCCAATCCAGCGGATACTGGTGCCTTCTGTTGAAAAAATCAAGCAATCGCCCTGCAGTTCACGAATGGTTTCAAACCATTTTTCAAACTCATAATTGACCTTTTGAGCTCCCTCTCCTCTGGCACCATCCATCCAGACCTCAGCAAATTTCCCTCCATTTCCATAAGCAGGATTTGATAAAATTTCCTTCAACTGCGCAAGATAATAGGCATTGTAGTCCGCCTCTCGCTCCACATGATAGAGAGGACTATGGGCATCCCAGGGTGATAGGTAGATCCCCATATCCATATCAAACTCTGTGGCAGCCTGGGACACTTCAAGGAGCAAGTCCCCCTCTCCATTTCTCCAAGGACTGGCCTTAACCGAATAATCTGTGTGAGCTGTCGGATAGAGGACAAAGCCATCGTGGTGCTTGACCACCAAAATCAACTTTTCAAAGCCCGTTTCCTTGAGCACGCGAACCCACTCACGCGCATCTAACTTTATCGGATTAAAGTGTTCAGGATCCTCCTGACCGGTTCCCCATTCCTGATTATAAAAAGTATTTGGTCCAAAATGGATAAAGGCTGCTAGTTCATCCTCTAAATAAGCTAGCTGGGCCTGACTAGGCAAGGGACCATGCGGTTTTATTTCTCTTACCATACTACTTCCTATCTACATTTTTCTTAACTTTTTTAGCATGTACTTGCAATTCTGTTAACGCTAGGGGACTGGTCAAGCCTTCAAATCGAAGACGAAGGGCATAAGTTTCCACCTTGTCAAATTCAAAACGAAGCTCTTCAGCCTTGTCGCTTGAAACTTTTCGGATAGCTGATACAGGGCGCCAATTCTCCTCTTGCTTGAGCAGGGAATCCTTATCTAAATGGTTTGGAGTCCGAGGCAAGGCAGGCTCATTCCCTATATAATAATCAATAAAGCTAGGCTCCGCCGCCACGTAGTCTTGATTTTCAACATAATACAAAGTCACATTATCCACAAATCGCGGTTTTAAAATCCCTGCATCTCCAAAAAGAAGACCCACGCTGGCTTTCTCTGACTTAGCAATCCAAGTATTGGCTGTCGATTTCTTCCGAGCAATGACCTTGTCATTGAGATATGAGGCTGGGTGATTCGGTTCTGAGTGAGAAGCAAAGACCAGAGGCAGATTGGACCCTGTCCATTGATTGGAAATGACTTCCCCATCTACACTTGCATCTGTCACATGAATGGTGACTGTTGCTGGCAACTCACAGCCCGCTACTTGTCCTGTAAGTACACATTCTCCTACCTGAGCATAGACTTGGGGTTCGAGTTCATCCCAAGTCACCTTGGCCATATCTCGTCTGCCATCTGATAAGACTAGCTTAACTCGATCTGGTAAGTGTGGGGCTTCCTTGACAAGAGTCCAAACCCTTTCAGACTCAATAGCGCAAATCCCTTGAACACAAACCTGAGCAGAAGCCTTTAAATCCAGACCTTCTAACTGGCCAGATACTGTAAGCTCATGAAATCTTACCAAAGCTTCTTCAAGAATCTCCTCCCAAACAACCTTGACTCGTTTTGCACCACCGAACTCATAGTCCACCAAAACTGAAGGCGGCAGCTGTGGATAAGTCCCCTTATCTGTATACAAGCGAAGTGGTCTTACAGAAACTGCCTGACCTAGTGAGGTATTTTCTGCGACCTGCAAATGAGTTTGATAGGTTTTCCCTTGATAACTGGCGCGGATAGCCAAGTCGCCTGCAGACAAGCAATGAAGTACTCCCTGCTTGATAATAGCGTGGGCACTACCAGTCGTCTCCCAAATCACTTCACTATTCCCCACCTTGTTCACAGGGTTATCCACAGTTTGTGGATAAAGTCCAATAGCTGGGAAATCTCCTTCTTGCAAACCTGCCTGCTTGTCCACTCGAATCTCAAACAAGCGCTGATTTTTCACTGGCTGGCAATCCAAAGCCTCTCCCACTAATATATCAAAACTTGCTGGCTCTAGCCCTCTGGCACTGGCTTTTACTCTTACCTGACCTGCCTGCTCCAAGCTCTGAACTAAGAGGACACCTCTGCCATGAAAGACTTTTCGCTTAAACCGACCATTTTTCTGAGCCTGATAACGTTCACGACTGGCCTGTCTACCGTTATCCACACCCACAATACGAGCAGGGCCTTCAATTTCAAAATGAAGCTGATTGGAAGCACTCGGCACCCAATTTCTATCCTTGTCCAATACATCAAAATAGAGATAGAGGAGGTCTTGCCCATCTGGCTCCAGTTGTGTTTTCTCGGCATGTAACCCGATTTTGGCTGCCTTACCTGCAGTCACCACCCTATCTTCTTCCACAATCTGACCTTGACGGTCATAGGCCACAGCACGCAATTCTCCTGGTTGATAATCCAAACGCCATTCGAGATAGAGTTGATCAGAACCTTCTCCCTCTTGGTATTTTCTACCGTCTGAAGTCCATTTTTCCTGAAAAGTCTTTCTGCCTTGGGATTTTCCATTAAGAAATAGCTCTACAGAACCAGCATTTGAATACACTCGAACAGGGATATCCCCATACTTATCCACAACTTGTTGATAACTCTTGTGGATTTCCCAATTCCAGTGGGGCAGGATATGAGCCATAGGATGCTGATCTAGGTCCAACCACTGACTTTGATAGAGATAATAGTCATTTTTAGGAATCCCTGCTGTATCCACGATTCCAAAATAGGAACTCTTTACAGGCGTGTCATTTTGATTGTGCCAAGGAGTCGGCTCACCTATATAGTCCACTCCTGTCCAGATAAACTGACCCGCATAGTCTAGCCGATTTCTATCTGCTATCCAAGAAGCCGTCGCTGTCTTCCCCCAAGGAACCCGGTCATTGCCATAGTCCGACTGTTCAAAATTCCGCACGCGGCGATTATCCCCAACCCATTCCTTAGCTGGGCGAAAATAGCTATCACGCGTTCGTGTAGCCGATGAGGTTTCAGACCCGTAAAGTCGCCACTTGGGATGTCTTTTGCGAATCGCGTCAATATTATCTTCTGAGTAATTCAAGCCCACCACATCCAGCAAATCAGCAATCTTTTCATGACCTCCAGATCCATCTCCAAAGCGGAATTGATCCATTCCCATGGTCACAAAACGACTATCATCCACTTCCTTGACCCTTTCTAGCAAGCGTTTGATAGTCATCAATGAATGAGCATCGCCATTTGCTTCGCTGACTTCATTTCCCAAGGACCACATAAAGATGGCTGGATTGTTCTTGCCACGCTCAATCATAGTGCGCAAATCGTAATCTGACCAAAAATCGCCTGCTTTTGCTTCTGGATGAGTTGCTTCTTCCTCAAAAAAGCGACCATAGTCATACTCTTTCTTGCCTCCATACCAAGTATCAAAGGCTTCTTCTTGGATGAGTAGGCCCATTTTGGCAGCCACATCTAGCAAGATGCTACTGGCTGGATTGTGGGTAATTCGAATCGCATTGACGCCCATTTCCTTCATCTGGCGCAAGCGTCTCTCAGCAGCTGACCTGTTTTCCACAGCTCCCAGCGCTCCGTAGTCATGGTGCAAACAAACCCCATGAATCTTCAACCAGCGACCATTTAGAAAGAAACCCTTATTCGCTTGCCAATCCATATAACGGTAACCAAAAGTCTCCTCTTCTTCATCAACCAAAATGCCATTTTTGTAAAGGCGAGTCTTCAATTGATAAAGGTGAGGGGAATCAATATCCCAAAGCAAGGGTTGAAAAATTGATATGGATTGTTGGAAATGATGTTTGTCCCCAGACTCAATCACTAGAGAGTCTGTCTCCTGCCAGTCTGACAGCTGTTGTCCATCATACCAGATACTCTGCTCCAAATACACCGACACGGACTGAGGTCCATCATTTGAAACCTTACTTGTAAGCTGGGTTTCAACCCACCCAGCCCTTTGTTCCTTAAGCTTGGGACTTTCTATCTTAATCCCATATAAATCCAGATGCACCGAATCTGTAATCAATAATTTTACTTCTCGGTAAATACCGCTACCAGAGTACCAACGACTGCTAGGTTGCTGATTTTCCACAAAAACCGCAAGCTGGTTGGCCGTCCCATCATTTCTTAGATAAGGCGTGATATCATAAGAAAAAGGTGTATAGCCATTGGGATAATAACCCAGCACTTGCCCGTTGATATAGACTTGGGCATTCATGTAAACTCCATCAAACAACAAACGCACTGAAACAAGACTGGCATCTTCTTCCAAGTAAAAGTGTGTTCGATACCAAGCCTGACCCCCGTTTAACTGACCACCCTCATTTTGCGCTGGCGAGTACTGGTCAAAATCATTGTAAATACTCCAGTCATGCGGCACTTGAATAGCCTGCCAATTTTCCCTCTGAAAATCCGGCGCCAAGGCCTCTTCTTTCCCCACCCCTTGGCTAAAAAACCAGTGATTTCGCAAAACTTCTTCTCTTCTCATACAGGCATTCCTCTTTAAACAACTCGATTTACTTGACTATAGCACAAAACAAAAGCGCTTTCAATACTTCCTCCATCACTCCCTAAATACTCAGAAAAGATTCTATAATTTGTGGAGAAGTCTGAAAATCACTCCATGTTCATATAAACTGTCATTTTCAAAAAACAAGGTCATACTCTTCGAAAATCTCTTCAAACCACGTCAGCGTCGCCTTACCGTATGTATATGTAACTGACTTCGTCAGTCTTATCTACTACCTCAAAACGGTGTTTTGAGCTGACTTCGTCAGTCTTATCTACAACCTCAAAACCATGTTTTGAGCTGACTTCGTCAGTTTTATCTGTAATCTCAAAGCTGGACTTTGAGCAACCTGCGACTAGCTTCCTAGTTTGCTTTTTGATTTTCATTGAGTACCAAATCTGACAAGAACCAAAAAACACCCCTCTGAATATTCATTCCAGAGAGATGTCCCTTTTGTCTTAACTATTGTAAATCGACTGTCTAAAGTCATCTGAATCTTTGAGATAAGCTTTATAAATCGCTTGTTTCAGTTTTTGAACGGGTGTTTCGATAAATTTAAACTTTTTAGCCGTTGTATTTCCTGCTTTTATCTGAGCAAGTTCTTCTTTAACAGCTTTATTCATAAGCTCTTGTAATTTTTCTTTACTATCAATCACTTCTTCTTTTCCGTTGTAATTTATAGTAATTGGTTTTAATTTACCTAATTTCTCAACACGCTCAGTTATTTGCTCTTTTTTGAAAGCTGCGTAAGATTTTCCTAAAATATTATCGAAAATATATTTATCAGATAGCGGTTTGCCTTCTTCTTCAGCTTGGTTTTTATATTGATTTGACACATAAGGAACAAATCCTTCATAATAACCCAAAGCAGCCATCAATTCAAAGGCTTGTTTTCTGAATGTAATATCCCCACTCATACCTTTATCATTTTCACTAACTCCAAAAATTGTATCAAACATATCAACAGTATAGTAACCATTTGCTACAATTTTACCTTTATCTGAAAAACCAGCAATGATATAACGATTAACCATGATATGATTGTCAATCAAACTATCAATATCTGTCAATTTTTTGGCATCTTCTAAGGTCAGAGCTTGAATCTCCTCACTCTTATGAGTCGGTTTAACTGCTGGATTACGGTAATCTACCCAAGTTCTAGAACCTGTTGAAGTGATTGGCATTATTTTTTTGAAATAACTCATCTTGTCTTCTGCAGATAAGTTTCTACTTGCCTCTGCTTCTAGGTAATCTAGAGTATAAAGAACATCAAAACTTCCCTTCATGTAAGATTGCAAATCTTCTGCCGTTTTAAATCGATCAGGTGTTTTATTGTAAAATCCATTCTTATCACTCTCATCATATACAAAATTGAGATTGAAATAAGTATCTTTTTCTGGATTATAGGAGTTTTCAAAAATACCACGCGCATAAAACTCTGCTCCTGTGCCATCTCGACGACCGTGATTATTAAACAAGACCGTTCTATCTAGTAAGTGCGTCATTTCATGAGAATAAGTCGCTGAACCTCTATCATCCAAAACCCTATCTATAAAGTAACGGACACCTAATCCATTGGCCTCAGCTCCCACCTTACTTACTGGAGAATAGTAATTCATAGGAGTCATAAACTGGTCGACCCCCTTATCAGCCCCACTACCAATAGCTGGTGACCAAGTGTTATCAATCTGGGTATTCGGATTACTTGTATATTTCTTCATCGTATCAATAATCAAGCGATTTGTCAGCAACTTATCACGATTTTCTGGTTTTGTTATACGATAAAGAGTATCAACATAGTTGGCTTGTTGTACAGCCGCCTTTTCAATTAAAGACTTGACTCTAGCAAGCTCAGCCTGATACTTAGTTGGATTAGACTGGGCAAGAGAAGTATCTATATAGGAACCAATGTTACCGTAAGTAATCGTCGCCATATTACTAATCACGTAAACATGTGGTTCTTTCACATTCAAAAGTCCCAAAATAGCAGCCATATTAGCCTCTTGTTTACGAGGATCCTTTTCTCCAGCTGTCAACTTGCTATACAGCCCAACATGCGCCGAAGGATTTTCTTTAGATGGTTTGTCAACAATCATAGCTTGGCTAGATTTTTTAAGCCAGGTATCCGCATCATCTGACGTAAAGAGTTGGCGATTGCTGTCTAAAAATTCCTTCAAGCTAGCCTTACCTGTAATGGTAGATAAATACTTTGTAAATGTTTGAGGACTATTGGTCAACTTCATCTCTTCATAAGACATGGATCCTAATTTTTTCAAACTATCCAAGGCGGTTATTGTCTTATTACCAAATGAACTTGGATTAAAGGCCAGAATATCACGAATATTCGTGTCCCCAAATTGAATATTATAAAAACGATTGATATAAGACAGTCCCAACAAGATCTGCTCTTTGTATTGCTCCAGCTCTTGTTTGACCTTGCTGCGATTTTCAGGGGTATCTCCTATAATTCCCAAAGTATGAGAGGCAATCTTTTTGAAACTTGACTCAGCTTGCATCTTCGTCTGATCAAAGCTTTCTTGAATTGACAGTTTTTGAAGATACTCTGTGCGCAACATATCTTTGACCTCTTGGTCAGTAATATTTGGTTGTGTTTTTCTGAGCAAGATTTTACGCAGGGTAATATCTCGAGGATCATAGGTAGGCTCCAACTGTGTTTTTAGTTTACTGTCATGTAAGAAATCTACTGATCTCGCGCTTGTGGTAAGAGCAGACACATCCACAGCATCTTCTCTCTCACTATTAGCTGGAAGCAAGTGTGGTTTATCCTCCTGACTACCAACTAAAACAACTCTCGGTTTCATTGGTTTTGTTATTTGACTCGCTTCTTGAGGATTAACCAATTCACCAGTTTGTTCATTGATAGCGTAGGTTCTGGTAAGTGTATTCTCACCAACTTCACCCTCATAGGCTACCTTTTCCATATTTTTAGCAAGAGAAGAATCCTCTCTTCGCTCCTCAGTAACAGCAATCGGTTGAATTACTTTTTCCACATTACCAACTTGAATCACTTTATCGACTGCTGGATTTACTTGTCTAGTAGTGTCAGATACCGTCACCTGACCTGTTGCCTTATCTAATTGATAAGTCGTCCTAGTTTCCACCGAACCATCTCGCCCTGCAACCGCTACCTCCTCTTTTCTGAACTCCAAAGCAGGATTCACTTGGTAAATCGTTTTATGAGATAGGACAGTAGTTTCAACACTCGGTTTAGTTCCAACTTCTACAACTTGATCAACTTTGTTAGCTACTATTTTGACAGTTTTGCTCTCAGAAATATTTCCACTTGTTTGATCTTTAGTATAGGTAGTAGTAACTTGTTCTTGTCCCTCAACACCCGGAATCTTTACTCTTGTAACGCCGTGGTCTAGTGCCTCATTCTTTTCATAAATTGTTTCATAAGGAACAGCTTTTGTCTCTACTTTGGTCTGAGGAAGTTGAGTGTCTTCTTTATACTCTGGGAGAGCCTCCTGTATCTCAGGTTCACCAGAAACACCGCCTTCATAAGATGGAAGAGGCAGCTCTACCGAAGGTTCACCGGAAACACCGCCTTCATAAGAAGGAAGAGAAGGTTCTAACAATGATTCGCCGGAAACACCACCTTCATAAGAAGGAAGGGGTGGTTCCACCAAGGATTCCCCAGAAACACCGCCTTCATAAGAAGAAAGGGGTGGTTCCACCAATGATTCGCCAGAAACACCGCCTTCATAAGAGGGAAGCGCTGGTTCTACCGAAGAATCGCCGGAAACACCACCTTCATAAGAGGGAAGCATTGGTTCCACCAATGATTCGCCAGAAACACCGCCTTCATAAGAGGGAAGCGCTGGT
>CAUQIP010000039.1:0-16330 GCA_963518235.1 uncultured Streptococcus sp.
GACCAAAGGGTGACAAGGGAGAAAATGGTCGTGATGGCTTCACACCAGAAGTAACTGTAACACCAGGAAAAGATGGACATAGTTCTGACATTACATTCACTGTTCCAGGAAAAACTCCGGTAACAGTAAATGTTAAAAATGGCGAAAATGGTCTAAATGGGAAAACTCCAAAAGTTGATCTACTACGTGTTGAGGGACAAAATGGTAACCCATCTCATACAATCGTTACATTCTACACTGATGAGAATGGCGATGGAAAATATACTGTGGGAACTGATGAACTTCTAGGATCAGAAATGATTAAAGATGGAGCTAAAGGTGCTGACGGACGTGATGGTAAGTCATTGCTCACTGTTAAAGAAGGTAAAGAAACAAAAGTTTATCAAGAAGATCCAGCAAATCCAGGTCAACCATTAACTCCTGACAGACCTCTTGCAGTAATTAGAGATGGGATAGACGGAAAATCACCAACTGTAACTGCTGCTCGTAAGGAAGAAGTTGATCATAAGGGAGTAGAGATTACTGTTGATAATCACGATGGTTCACAACCGACTACAGTATTTGTTCATGATGGAGCTAAAGGCGAAACTGGAGCGAATGGTCAAAATGGACAAACACCTACAGTTACAACTCAACGTGGAGCAGATGGACATAGTACAGTTGTAACCATTACAACACCAGGAAAAGAACCAGTAACATTTACAGTTAGAGATGGTCTAGATGGACATAATGGTAACAATGGACGAACTCCTAAAATTGATTTACAACCATATGTTAATGGAGAAGATTCCTTTAGAAGAGCTAGAAGAAGTGTAGGAAATAACCCGGATGAAGTATCAGGACATCCTAATTCTAGAGCAACATCTTCTGATAACGCAGATGGTACTCATGTTACAGTTTATTTTGATAATAATGGAAATAATCATTACGATCCGGGAGTAGATGAGTTAATCAGTGAACGTGATGTATTGAACGGAGTTAATGGAGTTAATGGAGAAAATGGTGCTAGTGGTAGAGACGGACGTAATGGATCTGAACTTTTAAGTGGAAATATTGCACCAACTCCAAAAGATGGAAAAAACGGAGATACTTATATTGATAGCTCAACAGGAGATGTCTATAAAAAACAAAACGGAGCATGGAACAAGACTGGCAATATAAGAGGACCTCAAGGAGCAAAAGGAGATACACCAGAAGTTACAGCTAAACCAGGTGCAGATGGACATAGTACAGACATTACAATTACAACACCAGGAAAAGATCCTGTTACCGTAAATGTAAAAAATGGTAAAGATGGAAAATCTCTAATTGCTAAAAAAGAAGGTAACGAGACTAAGATTTATGTAGAAGATCCAGCAAATCCAGGACAACCATTAGATCCTACAAAACCACTTGCAACAGTTCTTGATGGACTTAAAGGTGAAAAAGGCGACAAAGGTGAAAACGGAGCAGACGGTAAATCACCAGTTGTAAATGTAACGGACAATGGAGATGGAACACACTCTATTACTGTTAGAAACCCTGATGGTTCTGAATCAACAACTAAAGTTAAAGATGGTAAAGACGGTAAAACTGCAACTATCACAACTACAGAAAACCCAGATGGAAGCCACACAATCACTGTAACAAATCCAGATGGAACAACTAAAGAAACAGTTGTTAAAAACGGTAAAGACGGTAAGACTCCAAAAGTTGAAGTAACAGATAACAACGATGGAACTCACACTGTTAAAGTTACGGATGGAGACGGTAATGTTACCAACGCTGTCATCAAAGATGGTAAAGATGGTAAAGCTGCAACAGCAACTACAACAGAAAACCCAGATGGAAGCCACAGAGTAACAATCACTAACCCAGACGGAACTAAGAATGAGTTTGTTGTTAAGAATGGTCGTGACGGTGTTGACGGACGTACTCCAACCGCATCTGTTCGTGACAATGGGGACGGAAGTCATACGATCGTTATTACAAATCCAGAAGGTGTGACAACTGAAACCACAGTTCGTGATGGTAAATCACCAAAAGTTACTATAACTGATGAACAAAATGGAACTCATAAGATTTCAGTTCTAAATGGTGATGGAACTACTACTGAAACAATCATTAAAGATGGTAAATCACCAGTAGCGACTGTTACTGACAACCATGATGGTACTTACACAATTCATGTAGAAAACGGTAATGGTACTGTTTCTGAAACAACAGTTCGTGACGGTAAATCACCAACTGCTAAGGTTGTGGATAACGGAGATGGCACTCACACTATCACAGTTGTGAACTCAGACGGTACAACTACAACAACTATAGTTCGTGATGGTAAATCACCAAAACTTGAAGTGATTGATAACAACAACGGTTCGCACACTATTAAGGTGACAGGTGCTGATGGTAAAGAAACGACAACTACAATCTTTGATGGTAAATCACCAAAAGCGAACATCGTTGATAACGGAGACGGAACTCACACATTGACAATCGTTGATTCTGATGGCCGTGAATACAAATCTATTATCAAAGATGGTAAAGATGGCGTTTCACCAACTGTAACTGTTAAAAATAATAACGATGGAACTCACGTTGTTACAATCATTAATCCAGATGGAAGTAAGACAGAAATGGTGATTAAAGACGGAAAAGATGGTAAATCACCAAAAGTTTCTGTTGAAGATAATGGAAATGGTAGTCATACAATCACAATCATCAATTCTGACGGAACTGTGACAAAAACAGTTGTTAAAGACGGTAAAGATGGTCGCGATGGACGTGATGGCAAAGACGGTAAAGACGGAAAAGATGGTAAATGTGGTTGCAAAGATAAACCAGTAACACCATCAAATGACAAACCAGTTCCACCAGTTAATGAATTACCGGAATATACAGGAGGGGTAACACCACTTGATCCTCCGGTTTATGAAAAACCAGGATTAGAACTTCCAGAAATTCCAACGCCACCAGTGCACGAAGTACCAGAATTTAACGGTGGAGTACCAGGAATGCCAGAAGTGAATGAACTTCCTGAAGCAGAAGTGCCAGGAATGCCAATACCACCAGTCCATGAAATTCCAGAGTTTAATGGTGGTGTGCCAGGTATGCCTGAAGTCAATGAACTCCCTAATCCAGAAGTTCCAGGAATTCCAACACCTCCAGTTCATGAAATTCCAGAATTTAATGGCGGAGTACCTGGTATGCCAGAAGTCAATGACAAACCAACTTCAAACATTCCTGAAGTTCCAACACAACCAAATCCAAATGTACCAGTTCAACCGGTAACACCATTAACTTCTAACCCAGTAGCACCAACTACAGGTAAAGAAAATCATGGTGACAAATTACCTGAAACTGGAAGCCAATCTGATTATATCTCTGTTCTTCTAGGTAGCGGTATTCTATTGAGCCTATATGTAGGTCGAAGAAAAGAAGATTAATCAGCAACAAGCAGTCATTAATTTCTCGAAAGAAGATGATAAGTGATAGATCTCGAATGAAAGAATATTCTTAGAATGTTTTTCCTATGATGGAAAAGACTGCTAAAAACCTTGAGTGGTAACGCTCAAGGTTTTTTTGGATGGCTGATGTTTGTCTGAAAATCTTGATTGAGTCTAAAAATGCCACCTTATGAGGTGGCTATAATTGATTTAGACTTCTTAAAATTCTCTATTTTTTACTGAATTGCTACGACCAAGTCTTGAGCTTGTTTTTCAAGTGAGTTTAGAACTGTTTCTTCAAGAACCAATTTTCCATCTGCCCAAGCAGAGTCATTAACACGTGCAGCAGTGAAATCACCAACTACTTGTGTACGGATAAATGGCAAGAGGTCTTTGTAGATAGCGAAGAGTTGATCGTGACCTGCATTAGCTACAGATGATACGGTGACAAACTTGTCTTGAAGGGCAGAAGCGCCACGTGTATCAGATAAGTCAAGGGCACGAGATAGCCAATCAAGCAAGTTTTTCACTGTTCCAGGGATAGAGAAGTTGTAGACTGGAGAGAAAATCCAGATAGCATCTGCAGCGAGAACCGCTTCACGAGCAGCCGCTACAGCTGGGTGAGTTGGAACTTCCAAATCTTGGCTGAAGAGAGGGATAGCTGAATAATCAAGGTAGCTAACTTCCGCTTTACCAGCAAGTGCTTTCTCAGCTTCGAGAGCCATTTGGTGGTTGAAAGAACCTTGGCGTAGTGATCCGATGATAAATAATACTTTTTTAGACATGATGTGTCTCCTTTTTCTTAAATTTCCGAGAACTCTCTCGATGTTATAAAATATATTACAACAAAACAAAGGGACTTGCAAGAAATCTGCTCAGAGTTTATTTGAAAATTATAAAATTACAGAAGCTCTAGTCAGTTGTCACTGGAAAAGTAAGAACTGTTTCTCTTAGATTACGGGTTTCATTTGATTTTCGAAGAGTATTCCTATATTCTCTTGTAATATGATGACATAAGTGCTAAAATAAACAAGAAAACTCGCAATAGAAACCGCAGAACAGCTATTCTCCGGTATCATTTCATAAACAATTAAACGAAAATAATGGCATTTTAAGAATGCTTCTCAAAGGGGCGGAGATCATGTAAGACACAGATTAACAAGTGACGGACAAAAGAAATAATAATACACTTGTTAAAGGAGAAAAAATGTTAATAAGAAATTATCGGAAAAATATTGGCCTAATGGCCGGAGTTGAGTTTTTTGCTTTTTTAGGGATTACCAGCTTCTGGATTCTCTTTCTCAGTCAAAACGGAATGTCTCTTTGGCAGATTGGACTTCTGGAGAGTATTTTTCATACTACCAGTCTTCTCTGTGAAATTCCATCTGGAATGTTGGCTGATCGTTATTCCTATAAGACCAACCTTTATTTAAGTCGAATAGCAGGGATTGTGTCTTCTATTCTCATGTTGGCTGGGCAGGGAAATTTTTGGATTTATGCACTAGCTATGGCGGTAAGTGCCTTGTCTTATAATTTTGATTCGGGAACAAGCGCAGCAATGGTCTATGACTCGGCTGTAGAGGCTGGACTAAAGGAGCGTTATCTATCCATTTCAAGTTTCATATCAGGAGTGTCAGAAGGAACCCAGTCTTTGGGGACAGTGCTAGCAGGATTTTTTGTTCATGGTCAATTGCACCTGACCTACTATATCATGATTGCCACTTCTATCATAGTTCTTTTCCTGATTTGGATGCTGAAAGAGCCCAGTGTCAAAGTAGAAAAAGCTGATAGTGTGACCATGAAACAGATTATTTGGACTGTTAAGGATGAGTTGAAGAGAAATCCCATGCTTTTAAACTGGATGATTTTATCTCAGATTGTCGGAACACTCATGTATATGTTTTATTTTTACTATCAAAATCAGTTGCCAGATTTAAGTAGTTGGCAAATTTCAGCAGTTATGCTACTTGGAAGTCTCTTGAATATCCTCGCAATCTATCTAGCAAGTAAAATTGGAAAGAAATATGCTGCATTGAAGCTTTTTCCTATTCTCGTCCTGCTGACTGGAGTCACCTATATGCTGTCCTACTTTGGAACACCTCTAATCTATATTCTGATTTATTTGATTAGTAATGCTCTGCATGCTCTTTTTAAGCCGATTTTTGATAATGATTTGCAAGGGCGCCTTCCAAGTGAAGTAAGGGCAACCATGCTGAGTGTCTATTCTATGATGTTTAGCCTAAGTATGATTGTGTTCTTTCCACTGACAGGCTGGTTGATTGACAATTTAGGCTTTGTAGTAGCATTTCTTTATCTAGGCTTCTTTTTAGTCATGATTAGCCTTCTACTGCCTGTATTTTTAGGAAAAATGGCTAAAAGAATAGATGATAAAATAATTCCATAGATCAAAAGAACTTCTAAAAACTTGAGTGTCAAGCTCAGGTTTTTTAATATGTTGATTTCGCTTGTGTCTTTACCTTTCTTGCTCGGTTTTAACTAAGAAAAATCGGTTTGCTTTGAAGGAAGAAATAAAATGCGATTGTTCCTATATTCACTTGTAATAAAGCCCAATAGATGGTAAAATAGACGAGTGAAAAAAAGACAAAACAAAGCAAAAAATAATCTACTGTGGCAGTATGGTCTAGGGATGACGATTTTGTTTGTGGTTATCAGTGCTTCCTTTCTGTATCTGGTTTCTCTCGGCATGAAACCCTATCAAACAGCTAAAAGTGAAGGAGAAAAATTAGCTCAGCAGTATGCAGGATTAGAGCAGGCTGATCAGGTTGATTTATACAATGGCTTGGAATCCTATTACAGCGTTCTTGGTCGTAATAAACAGCAAGAAGCACTTGCTGTCCTGATTGGAAAAGATGACCATAAGATTTACGTTTATCAGCTAAATCAAGGTGTTTCACAAGAAAAAGCAGAAGCTGTTTCTAAGGAAAAAGGAGCTGGCGAGATTGATAAGATTACCTTTGGCCGTTATCAAGAAAAGCCAATCTGGGAAGTCAAGTCAGGAACTGATTTTTATCTAGTAGATTTTGAAACAGGAGCATTGGTCAATAAGGAGGGCCTATGAAACTATCCAACCGTGTTTTAGAAATGGAAGAAAGCGTCACTCTGGCTAGTGATGCAAGAGCAAAGAAGTTAAAGACTGAAGGGAAAGATGTACTTTTCTTAACTTTAGGTCAGCCCGATTTCCATACTCCCCAAAATATTCAAGATGCAGCTGTTGCATCCATTCGAGATGGACGTGCTTCTTTCTATACGGTAGCTTCAGGTTTGCCTGAGTTAAAAGCAGCAGTCAATACCTATTTTGAGCGTTATTATGGTTATTCCGTAGCGGCCAACGAAGTCACATTTGCTACCGGTGCTAAGTTCTCACTCTATACTTTCTTTATGGCTGTGGTCAATCCAGGTGATGAAGTGATTATCCCAACCCCATATTGGGTCAGCTATGGAGATCAGGTCAAGATGGCAGAAGGTGTGCCAGTCTTTGTTCCTGCTAAGGAAGACAATCACTTTAAGGTGACCGTAGAGCAGTTAGAAGCAGCTCGTACAGATAAAACTAAGGTTTTGGTGTTGAATTCGCCATCCAATCCAACAGGAATGATTTACACCCGTGAGGAACTCTTGGCTATCGGAAATTGGGCTGTTGAACATGACATTCTCATCCTAGCAGATGATATTTATGGTCGTTTGGTCTATAACGGGAATGAGTTCGTACCAATCTCTAGTATATCAGAAGCCATTCGCAAGCAAACCATTGTCATTAACGGTGTATCAAAAGCTTATGCCATGACAGGTTGGCGGGTAGGTTATGCAGTGGGTGATCCAGAAATCATTGCTGCTATGAGCAAATTGACAGGTCAAACAACTTCTAACCTAACTGCTGTTTCACAATATGCAACCATCGAAGCCCTAACTGGACCGCAAGATTCTGTGGAAGTTATGCGTCAAGCATTTGAAGAACGTCTTAATACCATCTATCCCCTCTTGTGTGAGGTCCCTGGATTTGAAGTGGTCAAACCGCAAGGAGCCTTCTACCTCTTCCCAAATGTCAAAAAGGCAATGGAGATGAAAGGTTATACGGATGTTACTGACTTTACAACAGCTATTCTTGAGGAAGTTGGTTTGGCACTCATAACAGGAGCAGGATTTGGAGCACCAGAAAATGTCCGCCTCAGCTATGCGACAGATCTAGACACGCTTAAAGAAGCAGTTAAACGCTTGAAAGCATTTATGGGTAGTGAGAATGATTGATCATTTTGAAATTAAGGTAAAGGATTTACAAATTTCAGAAGGATTTTATAGGAGTTTTCTCGCTCCTTTGGGCTATAAATTGGCTTTTAAGACTACTTCTCTAATCAGTTTTCTTGCCCCAAACAGCCCTCATCCTGATGGAGATTTTTGGCTGGCTCAGGGGACACAAGATCCTATTCACTTTGCTTTTTTAGCAGAAAATAAGGAAGAGGTTCAAGCTTGTTATGAGGCTGGCTTAGAGGCAAGTGGGCGAGACAATGGAGCTCCTGGTTATCGCAGTGAGCAACCGATTTACTACGCTGCTTTTGTGATTGACCCAGATGGGAACAATATAGAAGTGGTTTGCCATAAAGAATAAAAAAGAAAAGGAAAAACAATGACAAAACGTGTAACGATTATTGATGTAAAAGACTATGTTGGTCAGGAAGTGACGATTGGCGCTTGGGTTGCCAACAAATCAGGAAAAGGGAAAATCGCCTTCTTGCAATTGCGTGATGGAACAGCCTTCTTCCAAGGTGTGGCCTTTAAACCAAACTTTGTAGAAAAATTTGGTGAAGAAGTGGGACTTGAGAAGTTTGATGTTATCAAACGCTTGAGCCAAGAAACGTCTGTTTATGTGACAGGAATTGTCAAAGAAGACGAACGTTCTAAATTTGGCTATGAGTTGGACATTACAGACATCGAAGTGATTGGTGAATCTCAAGACTACCCAATTACACCAAAAGAACACGGAACAGACTTCTTGATGGACAACCGTCACTTGTGGCTCCGCTCTCGTAAGCAAGTAGCGGCGATGCAAATCCGTAACGCTATTATCTATGCGACTTATGAGTTCTTCGACAAGAACGGTTTCATGAAGTTTGATAGCCCAATTCTTTCAGGAAATGCGGCTGAAGATTCAACAGAACTCTTTGAAACGGACTACTTCGGAACTCCAGCTTACTTGAGCCAATCAGGTCAGCTTTATCTAGAAGCAGGTGCTATGGCTCTTGGCCGTGTCTTTGACTTTGGTCCCGTATTCCGTGCTGAAAAATCAAAAACACGCCGTCACTTGACTGAGTTCTGGATGATGGATGCTGAGTACTCATACTTGACACACGATGAGTCACTTGACTTGCAAGAAGCTTATGTAAAAGCTCTTCTACAAGGTGTTCTTGACCGTGCGCCTCAAGCCTTGGAAGCCTTGGAACGTGATACAGAGCTCTTGAAACGCTACATTGCAGAGCCCTTCAAACGTATCACTTATGATCAAGCCATTGACCTCTTACAAGAGCATGAAAATGATGAAGACGCTGACTACGAGCATCTTGAGCATGGTGATGACTTTGGTTCACCACACGAAACTTGGATTTCAAACCACTTTGGTGTGCCAACATTTGTAATGAACTATCCAGCAGCCATCAAGGCCTTCTACATGAAACCAGTTCCTGGAAATCCAGAGCGCGTGCTTTGTGCAGATTTGCTTGCTCCAGAAGGCTATGGAGAAATCATCGGTGGGTCTATGCGTGAGGAAGACTACGATGCTCTTGTAGCTAAGATGGATGAACTTGGTATGGATCGTACAGAGTACGAATTCTACCTTGACCTTCGTAAATACGGTACTGTACCACACGGTGGATTTGGTATCGGTATCGAACGTATGGTAACCTTCGCAGCAGGAACAAAACACATCCGTGAAGCTATTCCATTTCCACGTATGTTGCACCGTATCAAACCGTAAGAACAGGAAAACGCCCATGTGGCGTTTTTTCGAATTCCAGAGTTTTTACTTGCGTAAAAAATTTTTTTCTAGTATAATAGTTTATTGTGAGCGAACCTCACTTACCCCTTGCAAAGTCTTGGGGTCATTAGACCAAAAGGAGGAACATATCAATGGCTAAATACGAAATTCTTTATATTATTCGTCCAAACATTGAAGAAGAAGCTAAAAACGCTTTGGTAGCACGTTTTGACTCTATTTTGACTGACAACGGTGCAACTGTTGTTGAATCAAAAACTTGGGAAAAACGTCGTCTTGCATACGAAATCAAAGATTTCCGTGAAGGACTTTACCACATCGTTAACGTTGAAGCAAACGACGATGCAGCTCTTAAAGAGTTTGACCGTCTTTCAAAAATCAACGCTGACATTCTTCGTCACATGATCGTCAAAACTGACGCGTAAGAAGGTAAACTATGATTAACAATGTTGTACTTGTAGGGCGTATGACACGTGACGCTGAGTTACGTTATACCCCATCAAATGTAGCAGTTGCGACTTTTACTCTTGCAGTAAACCGTACATTTAAGAGTCAAAATGGCGAACGTGAGGCTGATTTTATCAATGTCGTTATGTGGCGCCAACAGGCTGAAAACCTTGCTAACTGGGCCAAAAAAGGCTCACTTATTGGGGTGACAGGTCGTATCCAGACTCGTAGTTACGATAACCAGCAAGGACAACGTGTCTACGTGACAGAGGTCGTGGCTGAGAATTTCCAAATGTTGGAAAGCCGTAGTGTGCGTGAAGGTCACACAGGTGGAGCTTATTCTGCACCAACTGCAAACTATTCAGCGCCTACAAATTCAGTACCAGACTTTTCACGTGATGAAAATCCATTTGGAGCAACAAATCCTTTGGATATTTCAGATGATGATTTACCATTCTAATGGACAACTAAAATTATAAAGGAGAAAAAACATGGCTCAACAACGTCGTGGCGGATTCAAACGCCGTAAAAAAGTTGATTACATCGCAGCAAACAAAATTGAATATGTTGATTACAAAGATACTGAGCTTCTTAGCCGTTTCGTTTCAGAACGTGGGAAAATCCTTCCACGTCGTGTAACAGGAACTTCAGCTAAAAACCAACGTAAAGTAACAACAGCTATCAAACGCGCTCGCGTAATGGCTTTGATGCCTTTCGTAAACGAAGATTAAAAAAGAGGTCCGGGTGGACCTCTTTTTCAGACCCGGGTGGGTCTTTTTTTCAGGTTCAGTGAACCTCTTTTTCATGAGCTTGAAAACAAGAAAGCGAATTAAAACCCGGTTGGGTCTTTTTTTCACGAGCCTTGAAATGAGAGAGCGAGTTGGGGTCCAGTGGACCTCTTTTTCAGACCCGGTTGGGTCTTTTTTTTACGAGATAGTTTTTTTCTGACCTTGGCGTGCTATAATGGTAATAGAAAGAGTAAAGGTGGGTAAGTCAAAGATGAATTGTACGATTAGAAATATGATTAAGTCTGATATTGAATCCTTATCTCATGGATTTATGAATCAAGGTTGGCCTGCTAGAGAAGAAATCTTAGCTAGCTATTTTTGGGAGCAAGCAAGTGGCGACAGAGAAGTCTTGGTAGCGACTATGAATGGAGTAGTGGCAGGTTATATTACCATTTTGCCCTCTGCTAAACATGGTCCTTTTGCAGAAGTCTATCCAGAATTATCAGATTTTAATGTGTTTGAGACTTTTCGAAATCAAGGGATTGGGAATCAACTGCTAGAAGAAGCAGAAAAACGAGTCAAGTTTGTTTCTAGTAAGGTCACTCTTGGTGTAGGTTTGCACTTGGGGTATGGTCCTGCCCAGAGATTATATATTAAACGAGGCTATATTCCAGATGGGACAGGTGTGTGGTATAGAAATAAACCGCTAGAAATGGGTGCAAGTTGTCAAAATGATAATGATTTAGTTTTATACTTATCCAAGGACTTACAATAAAACTGGAAACTTTTTGAAAATAGGGGATTTAACTACTTTATGGTATAATGGAAAGAGTTAGATTGAAAGAGGTAGTGAGATGGATGTCAAATTAAGATACAAGGCAAAGAAAATCAAGATTGTCTTTTTTGATATTGATGATACATTGAGAAATTCCAAGACGGGTTTTATTCCAGCTTCAATCCCAACTGTTTTTAAGCAATTACGTGAGAAAGGAATTTTGACAGGTATTGCTTCTGGACGAGGGATTTTTGGTGTCGTACCAGAGATTCGTGAACTCAAGCCTGACTTTTTTGTGACCTTGAATGGGGCTTATATTGAAGATAAAAAAGGCCAGGTCATTTATCAACATCAGATTGAGAAGTCAGATGTTGATGAGTATATCTCTTGGGCTAAGGAAGAAGGAATTGAGTATGGCTTGGTTGGGAGTCATGATGCCAAATTGTCGACTCGCACCGATATGATTAGTGAAGCGATTAATCCAATTTACCCTGATTTGGATGTGGATTCCGATTTCCACGAGAAAGAAGACATCTATCAGATGTGGACTTTTGAAGATAAGGGAGATGACTTGCACTTGCCTGACAGTCTGGCAGACAAACTTCGCATGGTTCGTTGGCATGAGCATTCGTCTGATATTGTGCCGATTTCAGGCTCCAAAGCGACGGGTGTGGAAAAGGTTGTGGAACACCTTGGCTTGAAACCAGACAACGTCATGGTTTTTGGAGATGGGCTGAATGACTTGGAACTCTTTGATTATGCTGGAATCAGCGTTGCAATGGGAATTTCTCATGATAACATCAAAGAAAAAGCAGATTACATTACAAAAACATTAGAAGAAGATGGCATTTTTGATGCCTTAGAAGGATTTGGTATGGTAGAAAAAGAATTGCATTTCCCACAAGTAGACATTGAAACAGTAGAAGGTCCTATCGCGACTATTAAGACCAATCACGGAGACTTGCGTATCAAGCTTTTCCCTGAATATGCTCCTAAAACAGTAGCTAACTTTGTAGCTCTTTCAAAAGATGGTTACTATGATGGTGTCATTTTCCACCGTATTATCAAGGACTTTATGATTCAAGGTGGAGACCCAACTGGAACTGGTATGGGTGGCGAGTCAATCTACGGCGAATCATTCGAGGATGAATTCTCAGAAGAACTTTACAACGTCCGTGGTGCCCTTTCTATGGCCAATGCTGGTCCAAATACCAACGGCAGCCAGTTCTTTATCGTGCAAAACCAACACCTGCCTTATTCTAAGAAAGAAATCGCTCGTGGTGGTTGGCCAGAACCGATTGCGGAAATCTATGCAGAGCAAGGAGGAACTCCTCATCTAGACCGTCGTCACACTGTTTTTGGTCAGTTAGCTGATGAAGCTTCTTACTCTGTCTTAGATACCATTGCTGCTGTTGAGACAGGGGCTATGGACAAGCCAGTTGAAGATGTTGTGATTGAAACAATTGAAATCGAGGACTAAGATGAAAATCGGTGATAAGCTAAAGGGGCGTATTACAGGGATTCAGCCCTACGGTGCCTTTGTTGAACTAGAGACGGGTGATACGGGGCTGATTCACATTTCAGAGATTCGAACAGGATTTATTGAAAATATTCATGAAGCCTTGAAAGTCGATGAAGAGGTTCAAGTTCAGGTAGTGGATTTAGATGAATTTACAGGGAAAGCCAGTCTTTCTATCCGCACTTTGGAGGAAGAAAAGCACCAGTTTCCGAGACGGAGACGCTTTTCAAGCGACCGTTTTAACTACGGCTTTGCGCCTCTCAAACGAATGATGCCAATTTGGACCAAGGAAGCCCTTCAACATTTGAAGAAGCAGAAGAATTAGTTAGAAATCTATATTATTTGTAATGTTAATATAAATTTGCTATAATAGAACCATGGAAGAAGAACAATTATTAAAATCAGGAGAGCGCATTAATCAGCTCTTTTCGACAGATATCAAAATCATTCAAAATAGAGAGGTTTTTAGCTATTCGGTGGATAGTGTTCTCTTGTCACGTTTTCCACGTTTTCCTAAAAAGGGGTTGATTGTGGATTTTTGTGCTGGGAATGGAGCAGTGGGGCTATTTGCTAGCACTCGGACTCAGGCACAGATTTTGGCTGTTGAGATTCAGGAGCGTTTGGCAGATATGGCTGAACGCTCTGTCCGTTTGAATGGTTTGGAAGAGCAGATGCAGGTCATATGTGATGATTTGAAAAATATGCCTGCTTACATCCAGGGAAGTAAAGTGGATATGATTTTGTGTAATCCACCCTATTTCAAGGTGGATTCTCATTCCAACTTAAATGAGAGCGAGCATTACCTCTTGGCGCGCCATGAAATCACGACCAATTTGCAGGAAATCTGTCGTAGTGCCCAGAGTATTCTCAAATCCAATGGGCGTTTGGCTATGGTTCATCGTCCTGATCGGCTTTTAGATATATTGGATACGTTACAAAGGCATAATCTAGCTCCTAAGCGTCTGCAATTTGTTTATCCAAAGAGGGAAAAAGAAGCCAATATGCTCTTGATTGAAGCTATCAAGGATGGTTCAACAAGCGGCTTTAAGGTATTACCACCTCTCATTGTACACAATGATGATGGCTCTTATACGCCGGAACTCGAAGAGATTTATTATGGATCATAAGGCTTATATGTATGTGCTGGAGTGCCGTGACGGATCCTACTATACAGGCTATACGACTGATGTGAGAAGACGCCTGGCTGTCCACAATAGTGGGAAGGGAGCCAAATACACACGGGCACGCTTGCCAGTCAAACTTATCTATGCTCAAGGTTTTGCCAGTAAGGAAGAAGCTATGTCGGCTGAATCCCTTCTCAAGCGAAAGAAGAGGCCACAGAAGGAGCAATTTTTATCTGAAAATCAAGATAGAAATTTACTCAGTTATTTTGAAGAGTAGCGGGGGAGTCCTTTGACTCCTCTTACTTTTGTCAAAAAGCGAAAAAAATGCTACAATAAAGAGAATAAACAAAATGAGGTATTATCATGTCTAAGATTCTAGTATTTGGTCACCAAAATCCAGACTCAGATGCCATCGGGTCATCTGTAGCCTTTGCCTACCTTGCAAAAGAAGCTTACGGTTTGGATACGGAAGCTGTTGCCCTTGGAACTCCAAATGAAGAAACAGCCTTTGTCTTGAACTATTTTGGTGTGGAAGCACCGCGTGTTATCACTTCTGCTAAAGCTGAAGGCGCAGAGCAAGTTATCCTGACTGACCACAATGAATTCCAACAATCTGTATCAGATATCGCTGAAGTAGAAGTTTATGGTGTTGTAGACCACCACCGTGTGGCTAACTTTGAAACTGCAAGCCCACTCTACATGCGTTTGGAGCCAGTTGGTTCAGCGTCTTCAATCGTTTACCGTATGTTCAAAGAACATGGTGTGGCTGTGCCTAAAGAGATTGCTGGTTTGATGCTTTCAGGTTTGATTTCAGATACCCTTCTTTTGAAATCACCAACAACACACCCAACAGATACAGTCATTGCTCCTGAATTGGCTGAATTAGCTGGTGTAAACTTGGAGGAATATGGTTTAGCTATGTTGAAAGCTGGTACAAACTTGGCTAGCAAATCTGCTGAAGAATTGATTGACATCGATGCTAAGACTTTTGAATTGAACGGAAATAATGTCCGTGTTGCTCAAGTAAATACAGTTGACATCGCTGAAGTATTGGAACGCCAAGCAGAAATTGAAGCTGCAATGCAAGCTGCTAACGCAGCAAACTGCTACTCTGACTTTGTCTTGATGATTACAGATATCGTCAACTCAAACTCAGAAATCTTGGCTCTTGGTGCCAATATGGACAAGGTTGAAGCAGCTTTCAACTTCAAACTTGAAAATAACCATGCTTTCCTTGCTGGTGCTGTTTCACGTAAGAAACAAGTGGTACCTCAATTGACTGAAAGCTTTAATGCTTAAGATTTTGAGTGTTAATTCAAATTAGAACAGGCTAGTTTGCCTTATATCGAAAGGAGTTTCGGCTCCTTTTTTTCTAGGAGTGAAGCATGTTAGAAAATGGCGATTTGATTTTTGTGAGAGATGAGTCAGATATGGGACAGGCCATCCAGACTTCCACAGGCAACTATAACCATGTTGCGATTTGTTTGGATGGGATGATTTACCACGCTAGTGGACAGGCTGGTGTGGTTTGTCAAGAACCAGCAGACTTCTTTGAGTCCAATCACTTGTACGACCTCTATGTTTACCCAGAAATAGATATCCAGTCTGTGAAGGAAAAAGCTTGCAAGCATCTTGGAGCACCCTACAATGCTTCTTTCTATCCAGATGGAGCTGGTTTTTATTGTTCCCAGTATATGGCAGAAGTCTTACCGATTTTTGAAACTATTCCCATGAAATTTGGAGATGGGGAGCAGGAGATTAGTGATTTTTGGAGGGAGTATTATAGAGAACTAGGTTTGCCTGTCCCTCTAAACCAAGCTGGGACCAATCCTAGTCAGTTGGCAGCATCGTCTCTGTTAGAATGTAAAGAAAGGAATCTTCATGATTCAGATTTTTAATCCATCTCGTTTGACGAGACAGCCATTTTTTGGAGAATTGATCCGCTATCTGGACCAGCATGATGATGTGATTCTACGGGAAATTAAGACTCAATTTCCAGATGTAGCAGTTGACAAACTCATGGAAGAGTATATAAAGGCTGGCTTTATTCTACGAGAAAATAAGCGCTATCACCTCAATCTTCCTATGCTTGAATCACTTGATAGTCTCGAACTGGATCAAGAGATTTTTGTCAGCGAAGATAGTTCGGCCTATCAAGCTTTGTTGGAGAAGAGTTTTGAGACAGAATTGCGCAATCAAACTAATGCAGCTATTTTAGTTGAAAAAACAGATTTTGCGCGCACTAAAATGACCCTATCTAATTATTTCTACAAGGTCAAACATCAGTATCCTTTGACAGAAAAACAGCAGG
>CAUQIP010000040.1:0-15553 GCA_963518235.1 uncultured Streptococcus sp.
TCAGACTAACTTCCACTTCTACTAGCGGTGGAACTTAGTTTGGGAATTTACCATTCACTTTCGGGCTCCTCCTCTTATTTAATCTTTTCTTCTTCGTAATCACCCTTGCTACAAACAACCTGCTTACCACCACCACGGACTTTTTTCTCCACGAGGAAGTTGCCACATTTTGGACACTCACGACCAACAGGCTTGTCCCAAGAGGTAAATTCACATTCTGGATAGCGATTACAACCATAGAAGAGGCGGTTACGTTTTGTTTTACGTTCAATGATTTGTCCTTGATGACAACTTGGACACTCAACACCAATCTCTTTCACAATTGCTTGGGTATGGCGACAATCTGGGAAATTACTACAAGCGTAGAACTTACCAAAACGACCAAGTTTAATGACCATTGGACTGCCACACACTTCACAATCAAATCCAGCTGGTTCATCCTTAATCTGGATTTTTTCCATTTCTTCTTCAGCCTTGGCGACTTCTTTAGAGAAAGGTTTGTAAAAGGCATCAATAACACGTTGCCACTGCTCTTTTCCGACTTCGACATCATCCAGCTTGCCTTCCATTTCAGCTGTGAAGGTCACGTTTACGATATCTGGGAAATATTCAACGATGAGCTTGTTAACAATTTCTCCCAACTCTGTCGGTTCAAAGCGTTTGGCTGCAAGGCGAACATAATAACGTTTCTGAATGGTTTCAATGGTTGGTGCGTAGGTTGACGGACGTCCAACCCCATTTTCCTCCAAGGTCTTGATCAGGGTCGCTTCAGAATAGCGAGCAGGCGGTTGGGTGAAATGTTGCTCTGGTTTGCTATTGACCTGCTTAACCACATCTCCAACAGCCATATCTGGTAACATCTTATTTTTATCAGAATCATTATAAATGGCAAGATAACCATCAAACTTAACCTGACTACCATTGGCAGCAAATTGAACCCCATTTTGAGACAATTTAACAGCCATGGTATCAAAGACAGCAGCTGTCATCTGGCTAGCTACAAAACGATTCCATATAAGGGTATAAAGCTTGAGCTGATCCTTGTTCAGATACTTAGCAATACTTTCAGGTGTATTAAAGACACTTGACGGACGAATAGCCTCATGGGCATCCTGAGCACCTGAAGCGTTTTTAACCTTGCTACCATGCTTAGAATACTTGCTACCAAAACGGTCCGTAATGAAACTTGCTGCTTCATTTTGCGCTACAGGACTGATACGAGTCGAATCAGTACGCATATAGGTAATCAAACCTTGGACACCAGAACCAATATTAATTCCTTCATAGAGCTGTTGGGCAACCATCATGGTTTTTCGAGTACGGAAATTGATTTTATTAGCCGCATCCATCTGCATAGATGAAGTGGTATAGGGTAAAGGAGCATTGCGTTTGCGCTCTTTCTTATCCACCTGATCCACTGAAAAGTCTTTACTAGTCAGACGAGACAAGACTTCCTTTACCTCATCATTACTAGTCAGTTTCAGCTTTTTGCCATCCACTCCATAGAAGGATGCCTGAAATTGTTTGGTTCCCTTTTTAAAGATAGAATCAATGGTCCAGTATTCTTCTGGCTGGAAGGCATTAATTTCATTCTCACGGTCAATGATTAACTTAAGCGCAATAGACTGAACACGACCTGCTGACAAGCCCTTCTTGACCTTCTTCCACAAAATAGGCGAAATCGAATAGCCTACCAAGCGGTCTAGGACACGACGAGCCTGTTGGGCATCGACCAAGTCCATATCAATCTTACGAGGTTCTTTAAAAGCATTTTTGACAGCATCTTTGGTGATTTCATTGAAGACCACACGGTTGGCATCATTTTCATCTAAGTTGAGAATATGAGCCAAATGCCAAGAAATCGCTTCTCCTTCACGGTCCGGGTCACTCGCCAGAAAGACTTTATTAGCTTTTTTAGCTTCTTTTTTCAAGTCATTGATAAGAGGACCTTTCCCTCGGATATTGATATATTGCGGTTCATAATTATTTTCAATATCGACGGACATACTGGATTTCTTCAAATCACGGATATGCCCGACACTGGCTAAAACCTTGTAGTTTCTGCCGAGATATTTTTCAATCGTTTTCGCCTTAGCAGGCGACTCCACGATGACTAGATTTTTTTTAACTGTTGATTTTTTCTTTTTTGTTGCCGTAGCCACAGTATCACACCTTTTCAAAGTAATAAACTTTATAAAGTGTAAACCATTTTGCCATAACTGTCAAGACTTAACTCTTATATATAGAAGAAAAGTTTGTCTAGTAAGAGGACTTTCTTCTTATACTCAATGAAAATCAAAGAGCAAACTAGGAAGCTAGCCGCAGGTTGCTCAAAACACTGTTTTGAGGTTGCAGATGGAAGCTGACGTGGTTTGAAGAGATTTTCGAAGAGTATTAAAATTCAAATTCCGCAAGCACATCCTGCCCACTGGTGACCAATTTTGCTCCTTCTTGGATCAAATGATGGCAACCGTCTGATAGTCCATCTAAAATACTACCAGGAATAGCAAAAACATCGCGCCCTTCCTCCATTGCTCGCTCACAGGTAATGAGACTACCTGAGCGCATCTTAGCCTCTGCTACAATCACACCACGACAAAGTCCAGCAATGATGCGATTACGGGCAGGAAAATGGAATTTCAGAGGTTGTTCGCCAGGTCCATATTCACTGAGAACCAGATGATCATTGCCGATGTAGTCTTGCAAACGTTTATTGGCTTTAGGATAAAACACATCCAGTCCTGTTCCAATCACTGCAATGGTTTTTCCGCCATTCTGCAGGGCTGCCATATGAGCTGCTGTGTCAATGCCCTTGGCTAATCCACTGACGATAACCAGTTCATTTTCCAAGCCTTGAATGATTTTTCCAACTGACTTCGCTCCCTGTTTGCTACAAGCACGACTTCCTACGACTGCTACCTTCGGGAATTTCAAGAGGTCAAGATTTCCCTTGTAAAATAAAAGTACAGGTGCATCGTATATTTCACTCAAATCCCAAGGATAACAGTCGTCTAAAATAGAGAAAGATGGAAACTTTTGAAACTCCTTCTCCAAATGCGCATCATCTATCTGAAAATAACGTTCCATAAAAACGGCTGGATTTCGGCAACCTGATATATCTGCAATATCACCTAACAAAAGCTCCTGATCAATATTTTCAGCGTATTCTAGGACTGTCAAAATCTGTTGATTGGTCAAACCTGATTTTTTTAACTTATAGATTTCATAGTTTGTGATTTTCATAAATATCTCCATTTCTTTTTCTACTCATCTATTTATTCGTAAAAAATCAAAAAAACATCCGACTATTTTAGTCAGATGTTGGAATCTTTAATTTTCGTTCTTAAGAATTTCTTCTAATTTATGATAGTCTTGGACACTATCGATCTCATAGATGCTATTGCCTTCTAATTCTTCAACATAGACATCTAGCTCTTTGATATTATCCTTAACCATATTGTCCCAATAGAGATCAACAAATTCACCACTTGCATAAGCCTTGTCGATAAAGCTGACAATCTTTTCTGCAGTTGGAGCATCCCAGAAGGATACACCACTAAGGATACGACCAGCCTTGCTATCAACAATAATGTCTTGAACCTTGTAGTCATCTCCATAGACCAAGAACCATTCGTTGGTACAATCTTCACGATAGACACTAAAATAAGTCGAACGAGTCAAATCATTGCGGAACATATTTTTAAAGAGATAATTATCGGCATCAATAACATAGCTATTGACCAATTCTTCTTTTACGAGATAGAGAGAGTAAAAGTTATTGTAGTCAGCGTATTTATCATTGAAAACGAGACGAAGGTGGTGCACCCAAGAAAACAACTGCAAACAAGACAGCCCAAACTACATAACTCACGTTCAAGCCTGTAGCCTTGGCTGGTTGCAAGCGATTGATAGCGATATAATAAGCCAAGTAGGAAATCATATCAAAGGCTGCAAAGACAATCATAAGACCTAGCAATTGTCCATTGGCCACTTCTGCAAATGACTGATGAGAGAAGAGCACAATCATAAGATAGGACAAGAATGAAGTCACTTGACGGATTAAGAGGGCTTCGATTTCACTCAATTCACTTTCCATGGCAAAGGAGCTAAGGACACTCTCACTCCCCCATGCAATAGCACAAACTAAAGCACAAAGAATCCCAATGTAGAAAGAATTAACCTGTTCAACCTTATAGGTTTGAGCAATAATCCCTCCAATAATCAAGACAATCCCAAACACAGTATTTTTCGAAATCTTGTGCTTCAAAAAGAAGAAAGCCAATAAAACTGAAATCGCAGGATAGATAGCGGATACCGATGAAGCTAAGGAACTTCCGATATACTTAACCGCATAAAGATTGGCCTGCATTCCGATAGGACCTGCTAGCAAGGCTCCGATGATAACACTAACATTGCGAATATTTAAGAAAATTGAGAGACGAACTTTTCCTTCTTTTACCAAGAGAAAAACTAGTAAGATAAAGATACTCAAGAAATCGTGAGCAGCGGCCACCACAAAGGGCGACAAATCTGTAAAAATCGAAAAGATATAAGCACTAATCATTAGACCTAAACCCCAGAAAATACCTGAGAGTAGACCGAAAGAAACTCCATTTTTATTTTTCATCAGAACCTCCATAATATGACAAACCTTTAACAGCTCTTTGGTAACGACTCACACCATAGTCACCAAAATCTGCACCTTGCTCTTCTTTGTAGACTGTCCATAGACTCCAAATAGCATCTTGTAAAATTTTATAAATAGCAATCTTTTCACGAGAGACAGGTGTTTGCTCACTCTCATAGCGAGATAAGAAGGCTTCTTCCTCTTGACGAGTGAATTCAGACTCTAAAAAGAGAGCAGCCAAATCCCACATTGGATCGTTCATTGATGAATATTCCCAGTCAATCAAATAAAGTCGTCCTTGAGGTGATTCGATAAAGTTTTCAGGCACCAAATCGATATGACAAGATTTTCTGTCAACACCTAAGTCAGCCAGTCTTTTCTCTAAGGAGAAGACTTCTTCTCGAACAGCTTCATAGTTGGCATAAGGGATTTTCTCTTCAATCAAGGATTCGTATTTTTTGATTTCTTCAAAAGGAGCAAATTCTCCTCTTAATTCCTTGCCAGAAGCATGAATAGTTTGTAATATTGGAGCAATTTTATCAAATTTGGTCTTGATTGACGTTGAATCAAGCGTAATCGCAGATTCGATATACTCATTTACTTTGATACCAGCTTCAATATCAAAAAGATAATTTTTTACATCTAAGTCTAAATCCTTTAGTAGTTCAAGATTGTACTTTTCATCTTGACGATTGATCAGCTTTTCTGTCCCTTTACCAAAGAATTTAACAATGTATTGCTTATTTGTTGTTTTGGCCAAATAGTTTTGATTGGTCATTCCCCCAGTTGTTCAACACTGAGGACTTCCTCTTCTTCACTAAGTAGAGAAGAAATTTTTTCTTTAATGATTTTCTCCACAATTAACCTCCAGCACTTATACTTCCCACTTAAACACGGTTTTAAAGGCTGTGTTTAAATCGGTAGCAAAGACACGGTGAATATCTTTAATTTCTCTTACAGGTTCTTCTAGATAAAGGATATTTTTAAGACGATTGGCAAATTTCTTGACTTCCATCATTTGGATGGCATTTTCAAAATCAATGCGACCAGAACGAGAGGAACCAACTAAGAGCAAGCCTTTTTCTAAGGCATCGCGTGTATTGAGATTGACTTTATACTCGCTAACACCCATCATGAGAATCGTTCCCTGAGGACGAATGTAGCGAATCAAGTCATTAATAGCTGGTCCAGTACCATCACCACCACAACACTCAAAAGCATGGTCAAAGGCCAAATCTTCAGGAATATTATCAGTAATATAACATTCTTTAGCAAAAGAGAAGAGTTCCAATTTTTCCCAGTGACGACCAATAACCACAATCTCTGCTTCTGGCAAAGTATAGTTGATAATATTAGCAACTACAAAAGCTAAACTGCCATCTCCGATAACGGCAATTCGGTCCCGCTTGCTGTGAGCAAGAGTCAGTAAGCGATTCATGGCATGCATGCCAACACTGACAAACTCTGTAATGGCTGCAACCGTATCTTCAATAGCATCATAAGGCACCACACGGTCTTTAGGAAGAGAAACAAACTCTCTCATAAAGCCATCAAATCCACTAGATAAGAAATGAGTCCCTGTCATGTAGTTCTCATAAAATTCTTCATCACTCTGCATAGGAGGCTGATTAGGAATCATGACAACTTTTTGCCCAACCTCATAAGTTCCTGTCGGATCAGAAATAACGGTTCCACATGCTTCGTGAATCATTGCCATTGGAAGTTTTTTATTCAAAATCTTTGGATCACGTTTTCCTTGGTAGTAACGCTGATCCGCATGACAGACAGCCATGTAGTTGGGGCGGATGAGGATATGATTCTCTTGGTCGATATCCTCTTCCTGGTATTTGACGTTGATAAACTTGGGCTTAGTCAGTTGATAAATTTGATTAATCATATCACTAGTCTTTCTCAATCATACTTTTTGCAATCTTCAAATCTGTTACGGTTGTAATCTTCAGATTTGAGTATTCACCCTTGGCCAAGGCTACATCTTTTCCTTTGATCACAAAGATTTTACAGGCATCTGTCAAGATTTCCTTCTCTTCATCAGAAAGAGATCCATAAAGGTCCATGAAGTCCTTGCAACGGAATGTTTGAGGTGTTTGTCCTTGATAAAGGTGAGCACGATTTGGAATATCTGTAATAAATTGACCATTGGTACTTTCAACGATAGTATCAACCGCTTCTACCACTGTGTCCACTGCGTCATGATTTTGGGCAAGTTGAATATTGTCCTGAATCATGCGAAGCGTAATGAATGGACGAACAGAATCGTGGGTAACAACGATATCCTCTGGAGTAAGCGGACGATAAGCATCGATGGCATCGATGGCTTCAATGATTTTCTCAATACTCGTATTACGGTCAGCACCACCTTTTGTAATGATGATACGATCCTTATGAAGAGGTAGATATTTATCTACAAGATCCTCTGCATGGGAAACCCAGTCTCCATGAACCCCAACCACAATTTTTTCAATACTTGGTTCCAAGACAAATTTTTCAATTGTATGAATCAAGATAGGTCGATCGCCTAGCTCTAAAAATTGTTTTGGCAAATTACTAATTCCCATGCGAGTACCAGTTCCACCAGCAAGAATTCCTGCATAAATCATCTATTTTCTCCTTTGTATTACTAAAAAAACTTATTCTCTCTATTATACCACAATCTAGTCCTATCATGAAAGAAATACCGGCCCTCCCGTTCTAGAATAGGAGGATTAAGGAGTTCTATTATTCAAAGAAACTAGTCCATTTCTAGTAATGACTAGGAATTCTGTAGTCATTACCAATAAATGGCTGTGAAATTTTAGAATTCTCCAGAATAATATACTTTCCTTAAAGAAAACTTAAAATTAAGCTTTGAGACTTCAAAGTGATTATTTGACTTACTGCCCTTCATTTCTTATTAGCTAACTTTATGATATAAATACGAATGAGCTCGGGACAAGTCTTTAAAATAAAAAATAACCAACTGCTACAAGAGCTCCAGGCCCCAAAAATACTTTTAGAATTTTGCCAAAATGACTGTTATTCGGAGTTTCAATAGATTGGTTGATCTCAGAAAGAGAGACCTTTTTGTAAGAAGACATCGGAATATTCACTTTCTAATCTTATCTTCACCTATTTTATTAATGTATTTTGAAAAAAATGTTAAAAATAGTTTCCTATTTCCAATTTATTATTATTGCATCACATTTTGAAATGATTCTTCAGAAAAGCATAATAGTTGAAATAAGCAACACCAGTATTGCAAAAAACCAGCGTTTTCTGACGCTGGTTTTAAAAATGTGAAAAATTTTTCTCAACTAGATTGCTTCTGTGACAAAACTACGACTTTCCAATACTTTGAGCATGGCGTTAGCTGTATCTAGGGCTGTGAAGAGGGGCACCCCGTGTTCAATAGCTGAACGGCGAATCTGCTCACCATCTTCATCAGCAGTTCGTTTGGTTCCTACTGTGTTAACGATAGCTTGGATTCTTCCTTTGCGAACAAAACTTGGAATATCCTTATCGTCATCACCAATCTTACCAACAGGTTGGGCTTGCAATCCATGACTAGCAAAGAAGGCTGCTGTCCCTTCTGTCGCGAGGATTCCATAGCCAATATTTTGGAAACGACGAGCTAAGCCCAAGGCTTCTTCTTTGGCATCATCAGCGATGGTAAATACAACGTTACCAAAAGTTGGCAAGTGTAGGTAAGAAGCTTCAAAGGCCTTATAGAGAGCTTTTTCCAAAGTCGTATCAGAACCCATAACTTCACCTGTTGACTTCATTTCAGGACCAAGTAAGCTGTCTACCTTAGCTAGTTTGGTAAAGGAGAAGACAGGTGCCTTGATATGAACGCGAGTGCTTTCAGGGTAAAGTCCATCTTGGTAGCCAAGTTCTGATAAACTTTGCCCAAGAATGAGCTTAGTCGCCACCTGAGCCATAGGAATATTGGTCACCTTAGAAAGGAATGGAACCGTACGGCTAGCACGTGGATTGACCTCAATAACATAGACTTTTTCATTCTTGATAACAAACTGGATATTCATCATTCCAAGGCAGTTAAGACCAATTGCTAGGCGTTTAGTATAGTCGGCGATTGTTTCTTGCACCTTTTGCGACAAGGTTTGTGGTGGGTAAACAGCCATTGAATCACCTGAATGGACACCAGCACGTTCGATATGCTCCATGATACCAGGAATGAGTACATTTTTACCATCTGAAATGGCATCAACTTCACACTCTTGTCCAACAATATAAGAGTCAACAAGAACTGGGTGGTCTGGACTAGCCTTAACCGCTGTACGCATGTAAGAACGAAGGTCCTCTTCGTTTTCAACAATTTCCATGGCACGTCCACCAAGTACATAAGATGGGCGGACAAGAACTGGGAAGCCAATCTTGCGAGCTGCAAGAACTGCTTCTTCTTCATTGGTAGCTGTTTGTCCTGGTGGTTGTGGAATATCCAAGTCTTTGAGAGCTTGTTCAAAGAGGTCGCGGTCTTCGGCACGGTCTAGATCAGCAACCTGCGTACCAAGAATAGTCACACCTGCTTTTGCCAATGGCTCCGCAAGGTTGATGGCTGTTTGACCACCAAACTGAACAATAACCCCTTTTGGTTGCTCCAAGTCAATGACGTTCATAACATCTTCAAATGTCAATGGCTCAAAGTAAAGCTTATCTGATACAGAGAAGTCGGTTGAAACTGTTTCTGGGTTTGAGTTCATGATGATAGCCTCATAACCAGCAGCCTGGATAGCCTTAACTGAGTGAACAGTTGCGTAGTCAAATTCAACCCCTTGACCGATACGGATTGGACCTGAACCTAGGACTAGTACAGATTCCTTATCAGATCTGATAGATTCATTTTCCCAACCATAGGTTGAATAGAAGTATGGTGTTTCAGAGTCAAACTCTGCCGCACAGGTATCGACCATCTTGTAAACTGGAACAATCTTGTTTTCCAAGCGAAGTTGACGAACTTGATTAGCGGTCATTTCCCAAAGTTCAGCAATCTTACGGTCTGAAAATCCATTAAGTTTTGCTATTTTTAAGACTTCTAGATCTTGTTGATGAGCACCCAATTCTTGCTCGATTTCAAAGATATGCAAGAGTTTATCCAGATAGAAGATATCAATCTTAGTCAATTCAGCAATTTCTTCTGGTGTGTAACCACGGCGAATAGCTTCTGAGACATAGAAAAGACGATCGTCTTGGGCTTTGACTACTTTTTCAATCAAGTCATCATCTGAAACACTGGCAAGTTCAGGCATTTCATTGTGATGCACCCCAATTTCAAGGGAGCGACAGGCCTTAAGGAGAGATTCCTCGATGTTTCGACCGATTGCCATAACTTCTCCAGTCGCCTTCATCTGGGTACCAAGACGGCGCTCACCTTTTTCAAACTTGTCAAATGGGAAACGAGGAATCTTAGCAACCACGTAGTCAAGGGCAGGCTCAAACATGGCATAGGTTGAACCTGTAACTGGGTTAATAACCTCATCCAAGGTCAAACCTACTGCAATCTTGGCAGCCAACTTAGCAATCGGATACCCGGTCGCTTTAGAAGCAAGGGCTGACGAACGCGATACACGAGGGTTTACTTCGATAACATAATACTTAAAGCTGTGCGGATCAAGGGCCAGCTGAACATTACATCCACCTTCAATCTTAAGGGCACGAATGATGCTCAAGCTCGCGTCACGAAGCATTTGGTTTTCATAGTCTGACATGGTTTGGGCAGGGGCAAATACAATGGAATCCCCTGTGTGAATCCCAACTGGGTCAAAGTTTTCCATGTTACAAACAACCAAAGCATTGTCAGCTGAGTCACGCATCACTTCGTATTCGATTTCCTTGAAACCTGCGATTGAACGCTCAATCAAACATTGGGTAACAGGTGACAACTTCAGACCATTTTCAGCGATCTCGCGCAATTCTTCCTCGTTGGCACACATACCACCACCAGTACCACCAAGAGTAAAGGCTGGACGGACGATGACTGGGTAGCCAATTGTTGCTGCAAAGGCAACAGCTTCTTCAACTGTATTTACAATTTCAGATTCTGGAATGGGTTGGTTGAGCTCTTCCATCAATTGTTTAAAGAGGTCACGGTCCTCCGCTTGGTCAATGGCGGATAATTTAGTTCCCAGAAGTTCAACACCAAGCTCATCTAAGATGCCATTTTTAGACAATTCCATGGCCATATTGAGCCCTGTCTGACCACCAAGGGTTGGTAGCAAGGCATCTGGACGCTCCTTACGAAGAATACGCGTTACAAACTCAAGTGTAATCGGTTCGATGTAAACCTTGTCAGCAATCTCCTTGTCCGTCATGATAGTTGCAGGGTTTGAGTTAACCAAGACAACTTCATAACCTTCCTCTTTCAAAGACAAGCAAGCCTGGGTCCCAGCATAGTCAAACTCAGCAGCCTGACCAATAATAATCGGACCAGAACCAATCACCATAATTTTTTGAATATCAGTACGTTTAGGCATATATAAGATATTAAGGGCGTCAAGCGGACAAAGCTAAAATAGGAGTTATGACGAAGAACTATCAGTTCTAGGAATAACTATCCTTTTAGCACCGTCCGTAGCCCGTATTCAATTCAGCAAATACGGACCACCCTTCTCCTTTCTATTCGGCAACTCTCAGGTTGCCATTAAATAAATTCTCCGACGAGCTTTTACTCGTTCTTAGTTTGATTGTTTAAAAGCTTCCATCATCTCGATAAACTCGTCAAATAGGTAGCTAGCGTCGTGTGGACCAGGGGCTGCATCTGGGTGGTATTGAACAGAGAAAGCAGGTTGATATCTGTGACGCACACCTTCAACTGACTTGTCATTGATTTCTTCGTGGGTGATAATCAAGTGTTCTGGCAAATCCTCACGGCTAACTGCATAACCATGGTTTTGACTTGTAAAATCCACACGTCCTGTAGCAATTTCACGTACTGCATGGTTAAAGCCACGGTGACCAAACTTCATCTTATAAGTCTTAGCACCATTTGCCATAGCAAAGAGTTGATGCCCCATACAAATACCAAAGATTGGAATTTTTCCTTGCACACCACGAATCATGTCAAGTGCTTGTGGAACATCTTCTGGGTTACCTGGACCGTTTGACAACATAACTCCGTCAGGATTGAGATGGAGAATTTCTTCAGCCGTTGTCGAATACGGAACAACCGTCACGTTACAGTTGCGTTTAGAAAGTTCACGTAAGATTGAGTGCTTGAGACCAAAATCCACTAGCACTACACTCAAACCAACTCCTGGAGCTGGATAGGATGTTTTAGTAGAAACCTGCTTGATATTATCTGTCGGTAAAACTGTTGCTTGGAGCTGGTCCGTCACATGGTCCATACTGTCCCCAACATGAGTCAAAGTTGCACGCATGGTACCATGCTTACGGATAATCTTGGTAAGTGCACGCGTATCAATCCCTGAAATACCCGGAATTTTCTTGGCTTTCAAAAATTCATCTAGCGTCATTTGGTTGCGCCAGTTGCTTGCTCGACGCGCTTCTTCAAAAACAACGACTCCCTTACAAGTTGGAATAATGGATTCGTAATCATCACGGTTGATTCCATAATTTCCTACCAAAGGATAAGTAAAGGTCAAGATTTGTCCATTATAAGACTGGTCTGTAATGGATTCTTGGTAGCCGGTCATGCCTGTATTAAAGACGATTTCGCCTGTTACATCAATATCTGCTCCGAAGGCCTTGCCTTCAAAAACTGTTCCATCTTCTAATAATAGAAGTCTTTTTGTCATATTTTCACCTCTCGTGGACGCTCACTGGCGTCTTTTAACGTCTTGTGTTTTAGTTGGCGTTTCTACTCGCCAGTACGGATTCTAAGATTGCCATTCGAACAAAGACACCATTGGTCATTTGTTGGACAATCCGTGATTTTGGTGCTTCAACCAAGTGGTCTGCGATTTCTACATCACGATTGACTGGAGCTGGGTGCATAAGGATTGCTGTTTCTTTCAAACGATCGTAACGTTCTTGAGTCAAGCCATGTTGGGCATGGTAGTCTTCTTTTGAAAACACTGCACCACTATCATGGCGTTCATGTTGCACACGGAGAAACATCATGACATCCACCTGATCAATGATTTCATCAATGGTTACAAACTGTCCATAGTCTGCAAACTCTTGACTTCTCCATTCCTCAGGTCCAGCAAAGTAAAGTTCAGCTCCCAAGCGTTTCAAAATCTGCATATTGGATTTGGCAACGCGTGAGTGGTCCAAGTCACCTGCAATCGCAACCTTGAGACCCTCAAAGTGACCAAATTCCTCATAAATGGTCATCAAATCAAGCAAGCTCTGGCTAGGGTGTTGTCCCGAACCATCTCCACCATTGATGATGGAAGTCGTAATCGTTGGACTCGCAATCAACTCTCTGTAGTAGTCAACCTCTGGGTGGCGAATCACACAGACATCCACTCCTAAAGCAGATAAAGTCAAAATGGTATCATAAAGTGTCTCCCCCTTATTTACCGAGCTAGTCTTCACATCAAAGTCAAGTCGTTCCAATCCCAATTTAATCTCTGCCACTTCAAAGGACTTATGCGTCCGTGTAGAATCTTCAAAGAAAAGATTGGAAACAATCGGATGGTCTTCATAAGGAAGCTGAGCTCCGTTTTTAAACTCAATTCCTCGCTTGATCAATTTCATCACTTGATCGACAGTGAGGTCTTCCATGGACACCACATGGTTCAATGCTTGTTGATTTTCTGACATGGCTACTCCTTTAGCTTTCTAAGCTTCTTCAGTAATCAGAACTCTGTCTTGGCCATCAAGTTCTGCCATCTCTACGATGATTTCTTCAGAACGACTAGTTGGGATATTTTTTCCAACGTAATCTGGACGGATTGGCAATTCTCTATGTCCACGATCGACTAAAACTGCTAAACTCACGCGCGCAGGGCGACCATGACCTACAATATTATCAATAGCAGCGCGGATGGTACGACCTGTATAAAGCACATCGTCCACCAAGATAACTTCACGGCCTGTCACATCAACAGAAATCAAAGAAGTATCTTCTCCACTTTTAACATCATCACGGAAAGGTTTAGTATCCAATTCCACAACTGGAACTGAAAGATTTTCTAGTTGCTCCAAACGTTCTTGGATACGGTGGGCGATAAAGACACCACGAGTTTTAATACCAGCCAAGACGATTTTATTCAAATCTTTGTTGCGCTCGATAATCTCATAAGTAATACGCGTAATCGCTCGTTTGACGGTCAATTCGTCTACAACTTCTTTTGTCTTCATGACAAACCTCCAAAAAGAAAAGTCTCCTTAAACAAGGAGACTTGAAATGTATAGCCAAGTAAGCCCTACTGCAAACAGTATAGACTTCACCCTTCTACTTTATCGCGCTCCTTGCCTGCCTCACGGGACAGGTTTAAAGGAATATTTAATTATCAATTACTATAGCACAAAGCGGGCCTAAAATCAAGCAAAAACTTTTGATGATCCATCTTATAAATTGCTAAAGTCATATAACTGTGGGTACTGATCACACTCTGGATTTTTAGGATGACAAATAGCTCTTCCAAAATAAATCATGGCCTGATGAGCTGCTAACCACTGCTCCGGTGGCAAGATATCCATGACACGTTTTTCCACCTCAAGTGGTGTCGCTGATTTTTTGACAATATCATGGTGTTTGCAAATACGCTCCACATGAGTGTCTACTGCAAAAGCTGGAATCCCAAAGCCCACACTCATGACGACATTGGCTGTCTTGCGACCAACACCTGCCAAACTCTCCAATTCCTCACGCGTCTGAGGGACTTGACCATCAAAATCGTCTAGTAACTGTTGGGCACATTTTTTAAGGAATTTAGCCTTATTCCGATACAGTCCCAGGCGAGAAATGTGTGAAGCAATCTCACTCTCTGTCGCAACAGACATGGCTTGTGGAGTTGGAAAGGCAGCGAAGAGACCTGGTGTGGCCTTATTTACCGCTGCATCCGTTGTCTGAGCTGACAACATGACCGCAACTAGTAGTTCAAAATGATTGGTAAAATCAAGACTGGGCTTGGCATCTGGAAACAGAGCAATGATTTCTTCTAGCACTTTTCGTGCTCGTTTTTTTGACAAAACCATTATTCATCTCCATCAAATAGTCCTTGTAAGCCAGCAAAAGGACTGTTTTCTTCTTTCTTAACTGCCTGTTGGGCTTGGTATTCTTCCTCTGTCATAATTTGCCAGTCATTTCCTGACACAAATCCTTGACCTGCTTCTTCTTCAGCCGTCAAGACCTTGATAGGAATGTTTAGCAGGATATTGTCTGACACGCTCTCAGCAAGGTCAAGTTCTCCATTTTCGATAGGCAGGACCAAGTCATCGTCTAAAACTTCCTGATCTAGCTGGTTAGTTGCGCCTTCCATGAAAACTTCCGTGACTGGATAAGATTCAACTAACTCAACTGGCTCCATACTGCGACTTGAAGCTAGAACAATGGTATAAGATAGTTGATAATCTAAGAAATACATACGGTCTTCGTACTGTACTTTCCCAACTGCAAGGATATCTTTTACATCTAAAATTTCTTGATTACGTGCACGCAGGTCTGCGGCTAGGTCTAAGGTTTGTTCAAAATGCAAACCTTCAGACTGCTTACGAATTTCTTGAATATTTAATTTCATACTTCCTCCATAAGATTTACTCTCTTGATTATACCATGAAAAGCCTACAAATCAGCCCACCAAACTTTGTAATTAAAATTAAATTTTTTAATGTGTTTATTACTATATTTTTTGATACTATACTATAGGTAAGAATACATGATAGCAAAGAGGATGCTCACATGAAAGACAAATAACTCATTACTAATGCTTACCACTCAGATTTTAGGGTAAATTCCCAAACTAAGTTCCACCGCTAGTAGAAGTGGAAGTTAGTCTGATA
>CAUQIP010000041.1:0-14957 GCA_963518235.1 uncultured Streptococcus sp.
GATTTGGATTGCTCGTGTTCAATGACAGGTCTTATTATTAGCGAGATACGATCAAACTTTGTCTAGCAGTTTGGTAAGAGATTTATAGGCTCGCAGTTCCTAGGCTTGAGTTATGTGTCGAGGAGCTGTTAAAACAATACATAACCTATGGTTGTAGACAAATATGTTAGCAGATGTTTGGACGTGGGTTCGACTCCCACCGGCTCCATTATTCTTTTGCATTCCTTTCTAAAACGTTGTACTTACAGAGTTTTTTATTTTGTTCTTTGGTATTCCTTGGTATTCTTTTTTACAAAAAGGATACAATTTTCAGTTGTATCCTAAATATTAAAGCAAGTCCTGAATTTTCTTAAGTTTTTATCATATTTTCTGTTATAATTAAGGTGTCTTAAGAAAAATATTAAGGTGCCTTAAGAAAAATATTAATGTGCCTTAAGAAAAATAATGAAAAAACTAAATGTTTTTCATATAGTTTTCATTGTTTTAATAGTTTAAAGTCAATCTTATTTTTCTCTAATAGAAAATAATGAAAAAGTAGGTTTAGAAAGAGGTAAGTATCTATGTCTTCTCATAAAAAAGTGTCACTCTCTGAGATTAATCAATCTATCGATACTCCAAATAACAATCATTTCTGGCAAAATTTAAAGGCCTTCTTGGGTCCAGGTGCCCTTGTCGCAGTTGGTTATATGGATCCAGGAAACTGGATAACCAGTGTGGTTGGAGGTGCATCCTATAAGTACAGTCTCTTATTTGTCATCTTGATTTCATCACTCATTGCTATGCAGCTTCAGCAGATGGCAGGAAAGCTTGGAATTGTAACTCAAATGGACTTGGCTCAAGCAACGGGTCATCATTCACCCAAATGGCTTCGTTATAGCTTATGGGTGATTTTGGAGTTGGCCTTGATGGCGACAGACCTGGCAGAAGTTCTAGGTTCAGCGATTGCTCTCAATCTTCTCTTTAAGATTCCGATTATGATAGCAATTCTCTTGACCGTGTTGGATGTTTTTCTCTTATTGCTTCTGATGAAATTTGGCTTTAAGAAGATTGAAGCTATTGTGACAACACTGATTTTAACCATTCTAGCAATTTTTACCTATCTGGTAGCTTTGTCACATCCAAGCTTCCAAGGAATCGTTGAGGGTTATTTACCCAATTCGACCTTATTTGAGAGTCCTTTGCCAGGTCATGAAAGTCAATTAACTTTAGCTCTGGGGATTGTAGGTGCGACGGTTATGCCTCATAACCTCTATTTGCATTCTTCCTTGTCACAAACTCGGAAAATCAATCACAAGGACAAGAATGATGTTCGAAAAGCCGTGCGCTTTATGACCTGGGATTCAAATCTCCAATTATCCTTGGCCTTTGTGGTTAACTCCCTTCTATTAATTCTCGGGGCGGCTCTCTTTTTCGGCCATGCATCTGAGATTTCTGCCTTCTCTCAAATGTATAATGCCTTGCAGGATTCTACTATTGCAGGAGCTATAGCTAGCTCGACCTTATCAACCTTGTTTGCCTTGGCTTTATTAGCCAGTGGTCAAAATTCGACAATTACGGGTACCTTGACTGGACAAATCGTTATGGAAGGTTTCTTGCATATGAGATTACCTCAATGGTTCATTCGTTTGGCAACTCGTCTCTTTGCCTTGTTGCCTGTCATGATTGTAGCGGTTCTGTTTGGTCATCAGGAAAAAACATTAGATCAGTTATTGGTTTATTCACAAGTCTTTCTTTCGATTGCTCTTCCATTTTCAATCTTCCCACTGATTTATCTAACTTCTAAGAGATCACTGATGGGAGAATTTACCAATGCCAAATGGAATACCATCCTTGGCTATATCGTTTCCATTATCTTAACAATTCTCAATGTGAAATTGTTATTTGATATTTTCTAAGAAATTCACCCGAGTTATAAAACAAGCATATAAGAAAAAAGATACCCAAGATTTCTTGGGTATCTTTTTTAAAATAAACGGAAGACATGGGATTCGAACCCACGCACGCTGTTACACGCCTACCGCGTTTCCAACACGGCCTCTTAAGCCTCTTGAGTAATCTTCCAATACTTACTCAAATAGTCTACCATAAAGGTTCTTATCTTGCAATAAAAATTCTAGAAATAAGAAAAAATGATAGAATTTGGAAGAAAGTGATAAAAAATGCTTGACTTTGAAATAAAGTGTGATAGAATGAATAGTGTAAACGATAACAGGAGGTGGTTCGGTGTTAAAAACAGAGCGGAAACAACTGATTTTAGAGGAGTTAAATCAACATCATGTAGTTTCTCTAGAAAAATTAGTTAGTTTGCTAGAAACCTCAGAATCAACGGTTCGAAGAGACTTGGATGAGTTGGAAGCGGAAAACAAGCTTCGTCGCGTGCATGGTGGAGCAGAATTGCCCCATTCCTTGCAGGAAGAAGAAACCATTCAAGAAAAATCTGTCAAAAACCTTCAAGAGAAGAAGTTGTTGGCTCAGAAAGCAGCCTCTCTCATCAAGGAACAAGATGTCATCTTTATCGATGCTGGAACAACGACAGCCTTTTTGATTCATGAATTGGTTAATAAAAATGTCACAGTTGTGACCAATTCGATTCACCATGCAGCTCAGTTGGTTGAAAAGCAGATTCCAACGGTCATGGTTGGAGGAAGTGTCAAGATGGCGACAGATGCTAGCATTGGGGGCGTTGCTCTTAACCAGATTAACCAATTGCACTTTGACCGTGCCTTTATCGGGATGAATGGTGTGGATGATGGCTATTATACGACTCCTGATATGGAGGAGGGGGCTGTGAAGCGAGCTATTTTAGAGAATGCCAAACAGACCTATGTCTTGGTCGATTCGTCAAAAATTGGACAAACTTGCTTTGCTAAGGTAGCACCACTCAAACGAGCTATTGTTATCACAAGTCAAGGGCATGAGCTCTTGCACGCTATTAAGGAGAAAACGGAGGTAATAGAAGTATGATTTATACAGTCACACTCAATCCATCCATTGATTATATCGTTCGTTTGGACCAAGTCCAAGTCGGTAGTGTCAATCGTATGGACAGTGATGATAAGTTTGCTGGTGGGAAAGGAATCAATGTTAGCCGTGTCTTGAAACGCTTGGGTATTCCAAATACGACTACTGGATTTATCGGAGGTTTTACTGGTAAATTTATCACAGATACTTTGGCAGAGGAAGAAATCGAGACACGTTTTGTCCAAGTGGCAGAAGATACGCGTATCAATGTTAAGATCAAAGCAGACCAAGAAACAGAAATCAACGGAAGGGGTCCAACTGTTGAACCAGCTCAGTTAGAAGAATTGAAAGCTATTCTTTCAAGTTTAACAGCAGAAGATACAGTTGTCTTTGCAGGTTCAAGTGCTAAAAATCTAGGAAATGTTATCTATAAGGATCTAATTGCCTTGACCCGTCAGACGGGTGCGCAAGTGGTTTGTGACTTTGAAGGACAGACCTTGATTGATAGTTTGGACTACCAGCCACTTTTAGTCAAACCAAACAATCATGAACTTGGAGCGATTTTTGGGGTTAAACTCGAAAGTTTAGATGAAATTGAGAAATACGCGCGAGAGTTACTGGCTAAAGGTGCTCAAAACGTCATTATCTCTATGGCTGGTGACGGTGCCCTTCTTGTCACATCTGAGGGAGCTTACTTTGCTAAACCAATCAAAGGGACAGTCAAAAATTCAGTTGGAGCTGGTGACTCTATGGTTGCTGGATTTACAGGTGAATTTGTCAAATCTAAAGATGCAGTAGAAGCCTTCAAATGGGGAGTAGCTTGTGGAACAGCAACCACCTTCTCAGATGACTTGGCAACGGCAGAATTTATTAAAGAAACATATGAAAAAGTTGAGGTAGAAAAACGATGAAAATTCAAGACTTATTGAGAAAAGATGTCATGTTGCTGGATTTGCAGGCGACTGAAAAAACTGCTGTCATTGAAGAGATGATTAAAAGTTTGACAGACCACGGTTATGTGACTGATTTTGAAACTTTTAAAGAAGGCATTTTGGCGCGTGAAGCTCTCACTTCTACTGGTTTAGGAGACGGTATCGCAATGCCTCACAGCAAAAACGCTGCTGTCAAAGAAGCGACTGTTCTCTTTGCTAAGTCAAATAAGGGTGTTGACTATGAGAGCTTGGATGGGCAACCAACTGATCTTTTCTTTATGATTGCAGCTCCAGAAGGTGCCAATGATACCCACTTGGCTGCCTTGGCAGAATTGTCTCAATACTTGATGAAAGACGGTTTTGCTGACAAACTTCGTCAAGCAACATCAGCTGACCAAGTCATCAAACTCTTTGACCAAGCTTCAGAAAAAACTGAGGAACCTGTTCAAGTACCTGCCAATGACTCTGGTGACTTTATCGTTGCTGTTACAGCTTGTACGACAGGTATTGCCCACACTTACATGGCCCAAGAAGCTCTTCAAAAAGTGGCTGCTGAAATGGGTGTTGGAATTAAGGTCGAAACCAACGGTGCTAGTGGTGTTGGAAACCAACTAACTGCAGAGGATATCCGCAAGGCTAAAGCTGTTATCATCGCAGCAGACAAGGCCGTTGAAATGGATCGTTTCGATGGCAAACCTTTGATCAATCGTCCAGTTGCTGACGGCATCCGTAAAACAGAAGAATTGATTAACTTGGCTCTTTTAGGAGATGCTGAAGTCTACCGTGCTGCTAATGGTGCCCAAGCTGCAACAGCATCTAACGAAAAACAAAGTATCGGTGGTGCCTTCTACAAACACTTGATGAGTGGTGTATCGCAAATGTTACCATTCGTTATCGGTGGTGGTATCATGATTGCCCTTGCCTTCTTGATTGACGGTGCTTTGGGTGTTCCAAATGAAAATCTTGGTAATCTTGGTTCTTACCATGAGTTAGCTTCTATGTTCATGAAAATCGGTGGTGCAGCCTTTGGTTTGATGCTTCCAGTTTTTGCAGGTTATGTTGCCTACTCTATCGCTGAAAAACCAGGTTTGGTAGCAGGTTTCGTGGCTGGTGCTATTGCCAAAGAAGGGTTTGCCTTTGGTAAGATCCCTTATGCAGCAGGTGGTGAAGCAACTTCAACTCTTGCAGGTGTCTCATCTGGTTTCCTAGGTGCCCTTGTGGGTGGATTTATCGCAGGTGCTTTAGTTCTTGCTATCAAGAAATATGTCAAAGTTCCTCGTTCACTCGAAGGTGCTAAATCAATTCTTCTCTTGCCACTTCTTGGAACAATCTTGACAGGATTTGTCATGCTGGCTGTTAATATCCCAATGGCAGCAATCAACACTGCTATGAATGACTTCCTCGGTGGTCTTGGAGGAGGTTCAGCTGTCCTTCTTGGTATCGTCCTTGGTGGAATGATGGCTGTTGACATGGGTGGACCAGTCAATAAAGCAGCCTATGTCTTTGGTACAGGTACGCTTGCAGCAACTGTTTCTTCAGGTGGTTCTGTAGCCATGGCAGCAGTTATGGCTGGAGGAATGGTGCCACCACTTGCCATCTTTGTCGCAACGCTTCTCTTTAAAGACAAATTTACTAAGGAAGAACGCAACTCTGGTTTGACAAACATCATCATGGGCTTGTCATTTATCACCGAAGGAGCGATTCCATTTGGTGCCGCTGACCCAGCTCGTGCGATCCCAAGCTTCATCCTTGGTTCAGCAGTAGCAGGCGGACTCGTTGGTCTTACTGGAATCAAACTCATGGCGCCACACGGAGGAATCTTCGTGATTGCCCTTACTTCAAATGCTCTCCTTTACCTTGCCTCTGTCTTGGTAGGAGCAATCGTAAGTGGTGTGGTCTATGGTTACCTACGCAAACCTCAAGCATAAAACTTAGATATAAAATCAAAAGATTGGACCGTTTGGTGCAGTCTTTTTATCTTTCCGAAAAGTCTGTGAAATATGGTATAATGGAAGAATGGCAAACAAGAATACAAGTAAAATAAGACGGAGACCGTCTAAAGCAGAACTCGAAAGAAAAGAAGCGATTCAACGAATGTTGATTTCGTTGGGAATCGCGCTTTTATTGATTTTCGCAGCCTTCAAATTAGGGGCTGCAGGTATTACCCTTTACAATTTAATTCGCTTGTTGGTGGGTAGCCTAGCTTATCTAGCAATATTTGCCCTCTTGATCTATCTCTTCTTTTTCAAGTGGATACGAAAACAGGAAGGGCTCTTATCTGGATTTTTCACCATTTTTGCAGGCATGCTCCTGATTTTTGAGGCCTACTTGGTTTGGAAATATGGCTTGGACAAGTCCGTTCTAAAAGGAACCATGGCTCAGGTTGTGACTGACTTGACTGGTTTTCGAACGACCAGTTTTGCTGGTGGAGGCTTGATTGGTGTTGGACTTTATGTGCCAACAGCCTTTCTCTTCTCAAATATCGGTACTTACTTTATTGGTGCTATCTTGATTTTAGCAGGCGCTCTCCTAGTTAGCCCTTGGTCTGTTTACGATATTGCTGAATTTTTCAGTAGAGGCTTTGCTAAATGGCGGGAAGGACATGAGCTTCGAAAAGAGGAACGCTTTGTCAAACAAGAAGAAAAAGCTCGTCAAAAGGCTGAGGAAGAGGCTAGATTAGAAAAAGAAGCGGCTGAGAAAGCCTTGCTCGATTTGCCTCCTGTTGATATGGAAACAGGCGAAATTTTGACAGAGGATGTTGTGCTTGACGTTCCACCTATGCCTGAAGAAGATTGGGTGGAACCAGAAATCATTCTGCCTCAAGCTGAACATGAATTCCCAGAACAGGAACAAACATTTGATGACGAAGATGTTCAGGTTGATTTTTCAGCCAAGGAAGCCCTTGAATACAAACTTCCAAGTTTACAACTCTTTGCCCCAGATAAACCCAAAGACCAGTCTAAAGAGAAGAAAATTGTCCGAGAAAATATCAAAATCCTTGAAGAAACCTTTGCTAGCTTTGGTATCAAGGTAACGGTTGAACGGGCTGAAATTGGGCCATCAGTGACCAAGTATGAAGTTAAGCCAGCAGTTGGTGTACGGGTTAACCGCATTTCCAATCTAGCAGATGACTTAGCACTGGCTCTGGCGGCCAAGGATGTCCGGATCGAAGCTCCAATCCCAGGGAAATCTCTCGTTGGAATCGAAGTGCCTAACTCCGAGATTGCCACTGTGTCTTTCCGTGAACTTTGGGAACAATCTCAAACAAAAGCAGAAAATCTCTTGGAAATTCCTTTAGGAAAGGCGGTTAATGGCACCGCAAGAGCTTTTGACCTTTCCAAAATGCCCCACTTGCTCGTCGCGGGTTCAACGGGTTCAGGGAAGTCAGTAGCTGTTAACGGCATTATTGCCAGCATTCTCATGAAGGCGAGACCCGATCAAGTTAAATTTATGATGGTCGATCCCAAGATGGTTGAGTTGTCTGTTTACAATGATATTCCCCACCTCTTGATTCCAGTTGTGACCAATCCACGTAAGGCCAGCAAGGCCCTGCAAAAGGTTGTGGATGAGATGGAAAATCGTTATGAACTCTTTGCCAAGGTGGGAGTTCGGAATATTGCAGGTTTTAATGCCAAGGTAGAAGAGTTCAATGCCCAGTCTGAGTACAAGCAGATTCCGCTACCGCTCATTGTCGTAATTGTGGATGAGTTGGCTGACCTCATGATGGTGGCTAGCAAGGAAGTGGAAGATGCCATCATCCGTCTCGGACAGAAGGCACGTGCTGCCGGTATCCACATGATTCTTGCAACCCAGCGTCCATCCGTTGATGTCATCTCTGGTCTCATCAAGGCCAATGTCCCATCTCGTGTCGCATTTGCGGTTTCATCAGGGACAGATTCCCGTACAATCTTGGATGAGAATGGAGCAGAAAAACTGCTTGGTCGAGGTGACATGCTCTTTAAACCGATTGATGAAAATCATCCAGTTCGTCTACAAGGCTCCTTTATCTCGGATGACGATGTCGAACGCATCGTAAACTTTATCAAGGCTCAGGCAGATGCGGACTACGATGAGAGTTTTGATCCAGGTGAGGTTTCTGAAAATGACGGTGAATTTTCAGATGGTGAAGCTGGTGGTGATCCTCTCTTTGAAGAAGCCAAGGCTCTAGTCATTGAGACCCAGAAAGCCAGCGCATCTATGATTCAGCGTCGTTTGTCAGTTGGATTTAACCGTGCGACCCGTCTCATGGAAGAGCTTGAGATGGCAGGTGTCATTGGTCCAGCTGAAGGTACCAAACCTCGAAAAGTGTTGCAACAATAAAAAATAGCTTCTTTCCAAGTTTGGAGGGAGCTATTTTACTGGCTATTGATTACTTTTATACTCTTCGCAAATCAAATTCAAACCACGTCAGCTTCGCCTTGCCGTACTCAAGTACTGCCTACGGCTAGCTTCCTAGTTTGCTCTTTGATTTTCATTGAGTATTATTTTCTGAAGTTGGAGTATTATTGGGCTGTTTTTCATTTTCAGCGGCAGGTTTACTTGGAGTAGGAGTAGAAGAATCCTGAGTTACTGTTTTCTGGTCTTCTTTTTTCTCTTCCTTGACGCTGGATTTTGGTGTTTCTTCTTGTTGTGTTTTTTCTTGAGAAGTGTTATTTTCCTTATTGGGACTGGTGTTTTCCTTAGGGGATTCCTTTTGAATTTCTTTGACAATGGTTGTCGTCTGGCTTATCGTAGGTTCTTTTTTGGTATTTTTGTTATTATCCAAGGCGTTCATGATAGTGATACTTGCGGTAATCAAGCCAAGGATACTAGCGATAGTAGCAACGATTTTTTGAAAGACCGTAAATCCTTTTTTAATGTGTTCTGTTTTTGGTTTTGAAGTTCTACGATAATTAGACATACATTCTCTCCTTTGATTAAAATTTATTATACCGCATTTCTTTAAAAAAATCTTAAAAAAAGAGGAATTGCCCTTTCTTGTCGCAGGCTCCGTTTCATGATACAATAGAAGGAGTGATTTTAGAAAGCGTAGAAAACATGATTTACTTTGATAATTCGGCGACGACCAAGCCCTATCCTGAAGCCCTTGAAACCTATATGCAGGTCGCTTCAAAAATTTTAGGAAATCCATCTAGTCTCCATCGTTTGGGAGACCAGGCAACACGAATCTTAGATGCTTCTCGGCAACAGATTGCAGATTTAATCGGTAAGAAAAGCGATGAAATCTTCTTTACTTCTGGTGGGACAGAAGGAGATAACTGGGTCATCAAGGGTGTGGCCTTTGAAAAGGCTCAGTTTGGAAAGCACATCATTGTATCAGCCATTGAACATCCGGCAGTCAAAGAGTCAGCCCTTTGGTTGAAAAATCAAGGGTTTGAGGTAGATTTTGCTCCAGTTAATGAGAAAGGATTTGTGGATGTTGAGGCGCTAGCAGATTTGATACGACCAGATACGACCCTCGTTTCCATCATGGCAGTTAACAATGAAATCGGTTCTATCCAGCCCATTGAGGCTATTTCAAAACTATTGGCAGACAAACCGACTATTTCCTTCCACGTTGATGCGGTTCAGGCGCTTGCCAAGATTCCGACTGAAAAGTATCTGACAGAACGAGTGGATTTTGCAACTTTCTCTAGTCACAAGTTTCATGGAGTTCGAGGGGTTGGATTTGTCTATATCAAGTCTGGCAAGAGGATTACGCCTCTTTTAACAGGTGGTGGTCAGGAGAGTGACTATCGGTCGACTACTGAAAATGTAGCAGGAATAGCAGCGACAGCCAAGGCTCTCCGTTTGTCTATGGAAAAGCTGGATATTTTTACGAGTAAGACAGGGCAAATGAAGACAGTGATTCGCCAAGCCCTTCTGGATTATCCAGATATTGTTGTCTTTTCAGATGAGGAAGACTTTGCCCCTCATATCCTGACTTTTGGAATCAAGGGTGTTCGTGGGGAAGTCATCGTTCACGCCTTTGAAGACTATGATATTTTCATTTCAACGACCTCTGCTTGTTCGTCCAAGGCTGGGAAACCTGCAGGTACCTTGATTGCCATGGGAGTGGATAAGGATAAGGTCCAGTCAGCTGTGCGTCTAAGCCTAGACTTTGAAAATGATATGAGTCAGGTCGAGCAGTTTTTAACCAAGCTAAAATTAATTTACAATCAAACTAGAAAAGTAAGATAGGAGCATTTATGCAGTATTCAGAAATTATGATTCGCTATGGAGAATTGTCAACCAAACACAAAAATCGTATGCGTTTCATCAATAAACTTCGTAATAATATTTCAGACGTTTTGTCTATTTATCCCCAAGTTAAGGTAACTGCAGATCGCGACCGTGCCCACGCTTACCTCAATGGAGCTGATTACACCGCAGTAGCAGAATCCCTCAAACAAGTATTTGGAATTCAAAACTTTTCTCCCGTTTATAAGGTTGAAAAGTCTGTGGAAGTTCTTAAGTCTGCTGTCCAAGAGATTATGAAAGAAACCTACAAGGAAGGGATGACATTTAAAATCACTGGTAAGCGTAGCGACCACACCTTTGAACTTGACAGTTGTGAACTCAATCAAACTCTTGGTAGTGCTGTTTTCAAGGCTATTCCAAACGTGAAAGCTCAGATGAAAAATCCAGATATTAATCTTCAGGTTGAGATTCGTGAGGAAGCGGCTTATATTTCCTATGAAACCTTTCGTGGAGCAGGAGGATTACCTGTAGGAAGTTCTGGTAAAGGCATGCTCATGTTGTCAGGAGGAATTGATTCACCTGTGGCAGGTTATCTAGCTCTTAAACGAGGGGTAGATATTGAGGCAGTTCACTTTGCCAGCCCACCATATACTAGTCCAGGGGCTCTTAAAAAAGCCCAAGATTTAACTCGTAAATTGACCAAGTTTGGGGGCAATATCCAGTTTATCGAAGTGCCTTTCACAGAGATTCAAGAGGAAATCAAGGCTAAAGCGCCAGAAGCTTATCTTATGACCTTGACACGCCGTTTTATGATGCGAATTACTGACCGTATTCGTGAGGTACGAAATGGTTTGGTTATCATCAATGGGGAAAGTCTTGGTCAAGTGGCTAGCCAGACCTTGGAAAGCATGCAGACAATCAACGCTGTGACCAGCACTCCAGTCATTCGTCCCGTGGTTACTATGGATAAGTTAGAAATCATTGACATCGCCCAAGCAATCGATACCTTTGATATTTCTATCCAGCCTTTTGAAGACTGCTGTACGATTTTTGCGCCTGACCGTCCTAAGACCAATCCTAAGATTAAGAATGCGGAGCAGTACGAAGCGCGTATGGATGTTGAAGGATTAGTTGAGCGAGCTGTGGCTGGAATCATGATTACTGAGATTACACCGCAGGCTGAAAAAGATGAAGTGGATGACTTGATTGACAATCTTCTCTAATCAGAAAATCCAGAAGAATTTAGAAAAATAGATGAAAAAGTTAGTTTTTAATTCCAAAAGTGGAAGCAAAACTAACTTTTTTTCTATAATTGTGATATAATAAAATAAAATTTTGAATATAGAGAGTTTTCTGACAATGAATCAATCTTACTTTTATTTAAAAATGAAAGAATACAAACTCAAGGTTCCTTATACAGGTAAGGAACGCCGTGTGCGTGTTCTTCTTCCTAAAGATTATGAGAAAGACACGGATCGTTCCTATCCTGTGGTTTACTTTCATGACGGGCAAAATGTCTTTTATAGTAAAGAATCCTTTATTGGTCATTCATGGAAGATTATCCCAGCCATCAAACGAAATCCCGATATCAGTCGTATGATTGTCGTTGCTATTGACAATGATGGGTTGGGGCGGATGAATGAGTATGCGGCTTGGAAGTTCCAAGAATCTCCTATCCCAGGACAGCAATTTGGCGGTAAGGGCGTGGAGTATGCCGAGTTTGTCATGGAGGTAGTCAAACCTTTTATCGATGAAACTTATCGTACCAAAGCTGACCGCCAGCATACGGCTATGATTGGTTCCTCACTAGGAGGAAATATTACCCAATTTATCGGTTTGGAATACCACGACCAAATTGGTTGCTTGGGCGTCTTTTCATCTGCTAACTGGCTCCATCAAGAAGCTTTTAACCGCTATATCGAGCGCCAGAAACTGTCGCCTGACCAGCGTATCTTCATCTATGTAGGAACAGAAGAAGCAGATGATACAGACAAGACCTTGATGGCTGGCAATATCAAACAAGCCTATATTGACTCGTCGCTTCGCTATTACCATGATTTGATAGCAGGGGGAGTTCATCTGGATAATCTTATCTTGAAAGTTCAGTCTGGTGCCATCCACAGTGAAATCCCTTGGTCGGAGAACTTACCAGACTGTCTCCGTTTTTTTGCAGAAAAATGGTAAGTTAGGAAAGGAGAAAGCCAATGCATATTGAAAACCTTAGCCACTGGAGTGGTCACCTCAACCGTGAAATGTACCTCAATCGTTATGGACATGCTGGGATTCCAGTTGTGGTCTTTGCTTCATCAGGTGGTAGTCACAACGAATACTATGATTTTGGCATGATTGATGCTTGTGCTTCCTTTATCGAGGAAGGCCGTGTTCAGTTCTTTACCCTATCTAGTGTTGACAGTGAGAGCTGGTTGGCCACTTGGAAAAATGGTCACGACCAAGCAGAGATGCACCGTGCCTACGAACGCTATGTGATTGAGGAGGCCATTCCTTTTATCAAGCATAAGACAGGTTGGTTTGATGGTATGATGACGACAGGTTGCTCGATGGGCGCCTACCATGCACTCAATTTCTTCCTCCAGCATCCAGATGTCTTTACCAAGGTGATTGCTCTCAGCGGTGTTTATGACGCACGTTTCTTTGTCGGCGATTACTACAATGACGATGCTATTTATCAAAACTCGCCAGTAGATTATATCTGGAATCAGAACGACGGCTGGTTTATTGACCGTTACCGTCAGGCGGAGATTGTGCTTTGTACTGGTCTTGGTGCCTGGGAACAAGACGGTCTACCGTCTTTCTACAAGCTTAAAGAAGCCTTTGACCAGAAACAAATCCCAGCCTGGTTTGCAGAATGGGGACATGATGTCGCCCATGACTGGGAATGGTGGCGTAAACAAATGCCTTATTTCCTTGGCAATCTCTATTTATAAAAGGAGTTACCTATGAATTACCTTGTTATTTCTCCCTACTATCCGCAAAACTTTCAACAGTTTACCATTGAACTAGCCAATAAAGGTATTACCGTCTTGGGAATTGGTCAGGAACCTTACGAGCAATTGGATGAAGCTTTGCGCAATAGCCTGACCGAGTATTTCCGTGTAGATAATCTTGAAAATGTAGATGAAGTCAAACGTGCAGTTGCTTTTCTCTTTTATAAACATGGCCCAATTGACCGCATTGAGTCCCATAACGAATACTGGCTAGAGCTGGACGCAACACTCAGGGAACAATTCAATATTTTTGGTGCCAAACCAGAGGATCTCAAAAAGACTAAATATAAGTCTGAAATGAAGAAGCTTTTCAAAAAAGCAGGTGTCCCTGTGGTACCTGGAGCAGTTATCAAGACGGAAGCAGATGTTGATCAAGCAGTGAACGAAATCGGTCTTCCAATGATTGCCAAACCTGATAATGGAGTGGGAGCAGCCGCAACCTTTAAGCTTGAGACAGAAGACGATATCAATCACTTCAAGTCTGAGTGGGATCATTCAACTGTTTATTTCTTTGAGAAATTTGTCACCTCCAGTGAAATCTGTACTTTCGACGGTTTGGTAGATAGAGACGGAAATATTGTCTTCTCAACAACCTTTGACTACGCCTATACACCGCTGGATCTGATGATTTACAAGATGGACAATTCCTACTATGTGCTCAAGGATATGGATCCCAAATTACGTAAATATGGTGAGGACATTGTTAAAGAATTTGGTATGAAAGAACGTTTTTTCCATATCGAGTTCTTCCGTGAAGGGGATGATTATATTGCCATCGAGTACAATAACCGCCCTGCAGGTGGTTTTACCATCGATGTTTATAACTTTGCTCATTCCTTGGATCTTTATCGTGGATATGCTGCTATTGTAGCAGGGGAAGAGTTCCCAGCGTCAGACTTTGAGCCTCAGTATTGTTTGGCTACTTCTCGCCGTGCAAATGCTCATTATGTTTATTCAGAAGAGGACTTGCTTGCTAAATATAGCCAGCAGTTCAAGGTGAAAAAAATCATGCCAGCAGCCTTCGCGGAGCTTCAAGGAGATTACCTTTATATGCTGACAACTCCGAGTCGACAAGAAATGGAGCAGATGATTGCAGATTTCGGACAACGTCAAGAATAAGAACTTTCGGATTAAGGAAATGCACTTCCTTAATCCTTTTGTTTCAACAAGAGAAATAAAACCGCTTTCTCATATATTCTTTTAGAAAACCTGTTGCTAAAAGATATAAAAATTGATAGAATAAGGATTGTCTAAAAAATTTTAAGGAGAATCTATCAAATGGATTTCACATGGGCAATTAAATATGCCACTGAATTTTTGGCTACTGCTATTTTGATCATTCTTGGAAATGGTGCAGTTGCCAACGTTGAACTTAAAGGTACGAAAGGTCACCAAAGTGGCTGGATCGTTATCGCTGTTGGTTACGGTATGGGGGTTATGATTCCTGCCTTGATGTTTGGTAACGTATCTGGAAACCACATCAACCCAGCTTTCACTCTTGGACTTGCAGTAAGCGGTCTATTCCCTTGGGCACAAGTTGCGCCTTATATCATCGCACAAGTTTTGGGTGCTATCTTTGGTCAAGCCTTGGTTGTGGCAACACATCGCCCATACTACTTGAAAACTGAAAATCCTAACAATATCTTGGGTACTTTCTCAACAATTTCAAGCTTGGATCAAGGTACAAAAGAATCACGCTTTGCGGCAACTGTTAACGGTTTTGTAAACGAGTTTGTTGGTTCATTTGTTCTTTTCTTTGCAGCGCTTGGATTGACTAAAAACTTCTTTGGTGCTGAATTAGTATCAAAAGCACAAGCAGCTATTAATGCTCAAGTTGCACAAGCAACTACTCAAGGTCAAACAATTCCTCAAGAACAAG